>CAKSGP010000143.1 GCA_934454745.1 uncultured Clostridia bacterium | reverse complement strand
GGATATTTTTCCTGATAAATATTATAAAATTACAATTTTAAAAGACGACGAAAAAGGCTTTGATTACCGTAAGATAATTTTTGAGGAAGGCGGGGAGGGCAAATGAAGATTTTAGCATTAGATACATCATCTTTCCCGGCATCTGTCGCAATAGGTGATGACGGTATTCTTATGGGCGAATACATTATAAGAAATCAGCGTAAACATTCCCAGAACATAATGATGATGACCGAGCGTTTATTTGATGATCTCGTTATGGATATTTCTGAAATTGATGTATTTGCAGTTACATCAGGGCCGGGCTCGTTTACAGGTCTGCGTATAGGTATTTCAAGCGTACGTGCCTTTGCACAGGCAATGGGAAAGCCTGTTGCGGCTGTGAATACCCTTGAGTCGCTTGCGTATAATTTGCCTTTATCAGACAGTATAATAGTACCGATGCTTGATGCACGCCGTGACGAAGTTTTTACTGCATCATATAAATTTGAGGACGGCATCGCACAAGAGCTCACACCGCCTTGTGTAATGACAATAGATGAAATTAAGGGAAAATATAAAAATGAAAACGTTATAATCATAGGCGATGGTGCGATAATTCATAAGGGAGAGCTTTCCGAATTTAAAACTGCACCAGTAAATTTATGTGAAACACGTGCATCAGCACTTATTGCAGCGGCGTATAAAAAAGCAGAAAAGGGTGAGCTTTGTGATTATAATCACGTATCACCGCTGTATCTTAGAAAATCTCAGGCTGAACGTGAATATGAGAGGAGAGAAAAGAAATGATAGCAATAGGTTGTGACCACGGCGGTTATGAGCTTAAAGAGCATATAAAAAAACATCTTGAGGAAATTGGGGAAGAATACAAAGACTATGGTACATATTCAGAGGAAAGTGTTGACTATCCTGATTGTGCCGGAGAGGTATGCCGTGCTGTTTTGGACAAATCTGCAGATAAAGGCATACTTATCTGTGGTACCGGAATAGGTATTTCCATAGCAGCAAATAAGTATAAGGGAATTCGTGCGGCACTATGCTCTGATGTATACAGTGCAAAAATGACAAAACAGCATAACAATGCAAATGTAATTTGTCTTGGTGGCAGGGTAACAGGACGTGAGCTTGCTTTTATGATAGTAGATGCTTGGCTTAATGCAGAATTTGAGGGTGGCAGACACGAATCGCGTATTGCAAAAATACACAAAATTGAGGAAATGCAATAAGTTGTTCCTAACAAGAGGTGTTGTGTTAATCAGCACCTTTTTTATTACAAAAACATAACATTTTATTTAAAATTGTGATATTATGTTTTAATTACGCATAGAATATGATATAATGGACACACTTCAGGTTACCAAACCATGTCGTGGTTGTAATTGATGTATTTATTGATATATGATATAATGAGTAAAATCGTGATTTTGCCCTAAAAATGATTTGTAACAACTTTTTGTAGATATTCATAGTATACCACATATTGAAAGATTTATGAGGTGATACTATGAATAAGCTTGTAATAGACGGCGGAATACCGATTAATGGCGAAATAACCGTCCAGGGTGCAAAAAATGCCGTATTGCCGATACTTGCAGCATCAATAATGGCAGATGGAGAAAGCGTAATACATAATTGCCCGTGGCTCAGAGATGTAGAAAAAACAGGTGTTATACTTGAAAATCTTGGCTGTGAGATAAAACGGAATGCTGACACTCTCTATATAAACCCACAAAATATAAACAGTTGCAAAATAGACGAAAAGCTAATGCGGGAAATGCGCTCGTCGATTATATTTTTAGGTGCTATTCTTGCTATATGGAATAAGGCAGAGGTAGGAATGCCCGGCGGTTGCCCTATTGGTTTGCGTCCTATTGATTTGCATTTAAAAGCATTACGACAGATGGGTGTTAAGATATGTGAAGAATACGGTTATCTTAAATGCGAATGTGAAAAACTTAAGGGCGCAGATATACACCTTGATTTCCCAAGCGTGGGCGCGACGGAAAATATAATGCTTGCGGCTGTAAAAGCTGAGGGGACAACAAAAATCACTAATGCCGCCCGTGAACCGGAAATAATAGATCTAGCAAATTTTCTCGTAAAAATGGGAGCAAAAATCGAGGGTGCAGGTTCAAGTGTTATTGTAATTGAGGGTGTGAAAAAGCTAAAACCTACCGAATATACAATAATGTCTGACAGAATAGTTGCACAGACATATCTAATTGCGGCAGTGATAACCGGTGGTGAAATTGTGCTTAATAATGCAACTCCACCACATATTACATCAGGTCTTGCCGTTTTAAATGAGATGGGTGCTAAAATTATATGTGAATCAAGCAGAATATATTTAAAAAGCTCTGACACAATTAAAAATATTCATATAATAAAAACAATGCCGTATCCGGGCTTCCCGACAGATATTCAGTCGCCGTTTATGGCACTTGCATCAGTTGCTGACGGAACCAGCGTATTTGTAGAAAATATGTTTGAAAACAGATACAGACACGTTGATGAACTGGTAAGAATGGGTGCAGATATAAAGGTTGAAGGCAGAAGTGCCGTTGTAAGAGGTGTTAAACGTCTGCACGGTGCGAACGTCGAAGCGTATGAGCTTCGTGGAGGTGCGGCACTTGTTATGGCAGGACTTAATGCTGAGGGCAGGACTGTTGTGTCAGGTGTAGATTTTATTGACAGAGGTTATCAGAACATCGAGGGAAATCTCTCAAAATGCGGTGCAAAAATAAGAAGAATACATGTTCAGTAAGGTGATAAAATGGATAACAAACGTAAGAATACTGAAAATGGAAAAGTTAATATTTCGGACAAAAAAGCATCGCCGTACCGTGGGTCAGACAGCGCAGTGTACGAGCGTGTACGGCACGGCAATGCAGGGAGCTACGGAGCACGTCCTGTAAAAAAAGCACAGGAAAAGAAAACGGAAAATGTTATAAAGTTGTTCCCAAAATCTACGGAAGCGGACAAGCATCGCAGGATTGAGAAAAAACGCAAGGCAGAACGGGTACGCAAGGAGCAGTTAAAGAAAATATCCGTTTTCGGCATTGCTCTGCTCGCTCTGATTGCGTTGATTTTTATGACGCCTTTGTTTAATATACGAGAAATACGCCTTAACGGAAACGATAATGTATCTAAAGAAATAATAAACACAAAAGTCGGTGACCTTGTTGGTGCAAACTTGTTTGGGACAAGTGCTTCAAATGTAAAAGAGCGTATGAGCCAGATCCCACAGATTAGTAATGTGGAAGTAAAAAAAGCAATTTTTCCCGCAAGATTAGAGCTTACCATAACCGAAAGACGTCCGGCAGGCTATGTTCTCTCAGGTGATGATACGCTTGTTCTTGATTCGGATTTAAAGATAATCGGTGATGCAAGTGTATTTGACTGCGATCATTTACCCAGTATAAGCGGTATAAGTGTTTCAACTTACGAAATGAACAAGGAGTTAGAAATCAAATCGAGTGAGAAAAAGGAAATTTTGAAAGAACTTCTTAAAGCCTTTGAATTCGTAGGGATAACTGAATCGGTAAAGTATGTAAGTATAGACGATATTACTTCTATTACTTTTAACTATGATAACCGTCTTGATGTAATATGCGGTTCACATCTTCAGCTTGACAGAAAGATACGTATGTTTGCTGAAAGTATACGTACATCTACATTTGACGAAAACTCAATTGGTACAATTGATTTAAGCGTTCCAGGTACTGCGGTTTATAATCCGTAATAGCCGAAATGTATTAATATATAGAAAAAGTTTATTAATTTTGTACAATTTTACTATTGAATATTAATGAAAAAAATAGTAAAATAAAATGTGTATGTTCATATCTTATTTTGGACATTAATGGTGTGATAACTACGAAGGAGGATAATAAAATGAGTGCAATGCCTATTGGATTAGAAGATAACACTGTAATTGAAGGCGCCAAAATCAAAGTAATCGGTGTTGGCGGCGGCGGAAATAATGCTGTTGACAGAATGATTGAAGCAGGTGTTACAAATGCTGAGTTTATATGCGTAAACTCAGATGCACAGCAGCTTTCACATGTAAAGGCAGGAACTGTTCTTCAGATCGGAGCAAAGCTTACTAACGGTTTGGGTGCAGGTGCAAGACCAGAAGTAGGTCGTCAGGCTGCTGAGGAAACAAAAGATGAAATTAAGAATATTGTAAAGGATGCAGATATGGTATTTGTTACTGCAGGTATGGGCGGCGGAACAGGTACAGGTGCTGCACCGATAATTGCAGAGGCTGCAAAGTCAGCAGGTATACTTACTGTTGCGGTTGTAACAAAGCCTTTTGCTTTCGAAGGACCGCAGAGAATGAGAAACGCTGAAGAGGGTATAAAGAACCTTGCAGAGCGTGTCGACTCAATCGTTACTATTCCTAACGATTTGCTTTTAAAGATTGCTGATAAGAAGGTAACTATAAACGATTCCTTTAAGCTTGCAGACGATATAC
>CAKSGP010000142.1 GCA_934454745.1 uncultured Clostridia bacterium | reverse complement strand
CCTATGACGGAGGCCGTGCGTCCGACAAAATGTTGTGAAATTCTCGGTCAGGAGGACGGAATGAGAGCATTACGCAGTGCGTTATGGGGAAAAAATCCTCAGCACGTTATAATATACGGTCCTCCGGGTGTAGGCAAAACTGCGGCGGCAAGAGTAATACTGGATGAGGTAAAGAAAAGTCCCGCTACACCATTTAGAAAGGATGCACCCTTTGTAGAGGTTGATGCCACCATAATGCGATGCGATGAACACGGATTTACTGATCCATTAATCGGTTCGGTACACGATCCCATATATCAGGGCTCAGGTTCCTTCGGACAAATTGGGATACCCCAGCCTATGCCCGGAGCTGTTACACGTGCGCACGGTGGTGTGTTGTTCCTTGATGAAATAGGTGAACTGCCCAATGAGCAGATTAATAAACTGCTAAAGGTCCTTGAGGATAGACGTGTGCATCTTGAAAGCTCCTATTACAGCTCCCAAAATAAAAAAATACCTGTGTATATAAGAGATGTTTTTGAGAACGGACTGCCTGCAGATTTCAGGCTTATAGGTGCAACAACTGCCGAGCCTGAAAAAATTCCTGAGGCGATACGTTCAAGATGCGTTGAGATATACTTTTCGCCTCTTAACCGCGTAGAGATTATAAAAATTGTAAGCGATGCGGCGTCAAGATGCGGAGCAGTTCTCGAAAACGGTGTTAAGGAGATTATTGCCGATTATGCCCCTAACGGCAGGGAGGCAATAAAAATACTAAGGTCAGCTATGAATATTGCGGGAATGGAGGGGCGTATAGCTGTATCATCGTCAGATATACAGTGGATTGTTATGGCAGGACGTTATAAAAAGAGAAATGATACTTCAATAAAGGACGGAGGAAAAATTATTGATATATCAATTATCAAACCTCATAATTAAGATTGTACAAAAATTTTAAAAAAATTTGGTATATTTGCAAAAAAATACTTGAAAAATCAACTCAATTGTAGTATAATATACTGTGTGTAATTAAATTTTTGTATGTTTTATACATTGAAGATAAATGGCATATAAAAGTCGGAGGTTAATATAATGATTAGTAAAGCGTTTCAGAACATTGTAGCTCAAATGGCGGAAGTGTTTCCGAAAAAGTTTGGTATTGTGGATTCACATGGGCTTGTTCTTGACTGTAACGGACCTGAACCCAGTGATGAGGTGATTGAGGCACTCATAGGTGCCGCATCAAACAGTGACAAGCTTTTGTTCAAGGACGGACACACAATCCGTTCAATGTCGAACAAGCCTTATGCTGAGTATGTTGTTTATGTGGAGGGTACTGACGAAACTGCAAAATACTGCTGTAACGCTGTTGTTGTAGCGGCTAATAATGTACGCCATTACTATGACGAAAAGTATGATAAAACAAACTTTATGCAGAATATCATTTTTGATAACCTGATTTCCTTTGACTTGCATCAGAAGGCACGTGAGCTTCACGTTGACTGTGATGTGCCAAGAACTGTATTTTATATAAAAGCAACAGGTACAGGCGAAAGCGGTATATATGAAGTTATAAGAAATATGTATCCTGATAAGGAACACGATTTTGTTATAAATGTTGATGCTAATAACATTGTTCTTATAAAGGAGCTTAAAGAAGCGGCAACAACAGCTGAGCTTGAGGAGATAGCAAGAGAGATTGTTGATACTGCAAGTGCAGAGGTTATGTACCCATTGTCAATCGGATTGTCAACTGTTGCAATGAACATTGACGAGCTTAACAATTCATACAAGGAAGCCCAGATAGCAATTGAGGTAGGCAAGGTATTTGAGGAAGAAAAGAACATACTAAGCTACGATAATCTCGGAATAGGCCGTCTTATATACCAGCTTCCCATAAAGCTGTGTGAGCTGTTCTTAAAAGAAGTATTTAAGAAAGGCGATATTACATCACTTGATGACGAAACAATACTTACAATTAATAAGTTCTTTGAAAATGACCTTAATGTAAGTGAAACTTCAAGACAATTGTTTGTTCACAGAAATACACTTGTGTACAGACTTGAGAAGATTTATAAACTGACAGGTCTGGATTTGAGAAAGTTTGACCAGGCGATAGTATTCAAGGTTGCTATGATGGTGCATAAGTACCTTATGTCAAATCCTATGAAGATATAATCGCTCTAAAATCAGGACTACCGGGCTGTCGCAGGACATTTGAAGTTTTGAGACAGCCTTTTTCTATACGAGGTGTTTAATTTGAAATCATATATTAAAATCGGCATAGCCGTTATTGTAACGGCGGCAGTTACATTCGGAGCAACATCTGTTTTTTATGCCTCAAGACAATTACCCGTAGGTATAGGAAGCACAAAATCTAATGCACTTAAAGCAAAGCTTGATACTGTAAATACGTATATTGATAAAAACTATCTGTATAGCGATATTGATTATGATAAAGCAAATGACGCGGCGGTAAAAGCGTATGTGGAAGCCCTTGAGGAGCCGTATACCCATTACTATACAAAAAGTGAGTTTGAATCGTATATTTCAAAGGTCGAGGAAAGCTATGTCGGAATAGGCGTTGTTATATCGGCTGATACAGAAAACGATAAGCTTGTTGTTATATCTCCCATTAAGGACTCACCTGCATATAATGCAGGTATTAAATCAGGGGATTTTATAACTGCGGTTGAGGGTAAGTCTTATACTTCTGCGGATTTAGATGCTTGCGTAAGTGTCATAAAGGGCGGTAAAGAGGGAACACAGGTAACTGTTACCGTAGAGCGTGACGGTAAATCACAAGATTATTCTATTGAGAGAAAGGAAATCGTTGAACATTCCGTAAGCTCTAAAATGCTTGATGATAATATCGGTTATATAAGTATTTCAGGATTTAATACCGAGAGAGAAGGCTCGGAGGAATCAACATATACAGAATTTGTCGAAGCTGTTGAAGAGCTTCAAGACGACGGTATGAAAAAGCTTGTTATAGACGTCCGTAACAACCCCGGCGGAGTTTTGAGTATTGTTTGCAGGATAGCCGATTATATATTGCCGGAGGGGATTATCACTTACACTGAAACAAAAACAGGAGTACGTGATGAGTACAAGTCCGATTCAAATGAGCTTGATATTCCTATGGCGATACTAATTAACTCATCAAGTGCAAGTGCTTCGGAAATTCTTGCAGGTGCACTTAAGGATTATGATCGTGCAGATGTCATAGGCGAAACAAGCTTTGGCAAAGGCATTGTGCAGAATGTATTTCCATTCTCAGACGGAAGCGGAATGTCAATGACAGTGTCTAAATATTACACCCCTAAGGGTACATCAATACATGGTGTGGGAGTAAAGCCTGACTACGAGGTAAAATTACCTGATGAATACAAGGACAGCATTGTATCAGATATTCCGGAAAATGAGGATACACAGCTTAAAAAAGCATTGGAGATACTTGGTGATAAGTAAGTAACGAAAGGGGAAAAGCTATGACAGCGTCACAGCGTATGTGGAAACGTGAACAGGAGCGTAAACGCCGCGAGCGTTTACGGCGTTCTAGACGCCGCAGAAATTGTGTAATCATTGTTATTATTTTGGCAATTATAGCGGTTATTGCGGTAGTTATGATAAACCGCGGCGAAGATACAAAGAAAGCTGAGAAAACCAATACTCCTGCACCTGTATTAGTTCAATCTGACAGCAAAGCAGTAACGGATCCGTATACTACAACGAGAGAAGCTGGTGATATAAAGACATCATTTTTCAATAACAGTGCCTTTGCGGGGAATGCACTTGCCCAGACAATTGGTATGTATGGTATATTAGATGATGCCGATTTTTATGCAGCTGTCAATGCAGATCTGGAAAATGTGTATAAATTAACTCCAAACGGCAGTACTACATCAATTGCGGAGCAGTTTAAAAGCAAACGTTTTGGCAAGGTTTTTCTGTCCTTCGGTGAAAATGAGCTGACTAAGCTTTCATCAAGTGAATTTAAAAATCAGTATAAAAGCCTGATTGAAAAGATTGAAAAATATCAGCCAAATGCAAAAATATATCTTATAGGCATGCCGCCTGTAACGGCAGATACTTCATCATCAGACGAAAACATTAATATGAAAAAAATACAGGAGTTTAACAAACGCATAGCATCTCTTGCGGCAGATAGAGAGCTATACTATATAGATTCTGTTTCTGCACTGGGCGATAACAAAGATTTTCTGTCCTCAGGTGTTTCTGCTGATGGAATAAACCTTAATAAAGCGGCAGTTATAGATTTGCTGTATTATTCCTCAAAAAAGGCATACATCCCAAGCTCAGAGGATGTAGCAAGTCTGTCAGAGGACGATGAAGAAGACGAGGACGAGGATAGTGACGGCAACGTTAAAGCAACCGTTGCACCTAAGAGCACAATCGCACCCTCACCCTCACCCACAGTAAATGTATTCAAGGATTCAGTTACAGATAAATTGAAAAAATCCGAATAAGTATGGTTTAAAATAGGAGTTGTTATGAAAAGACATATAAGC
>CAKSGP010000141.1 GCA_934454745.1 uncultured Clostridia bacterium | reverse complement strand
ACAGATAGTATCTGCATTTTGTTTATCTCCCCTTTACCTAAACAAGAGGCTGTTGCACTGGGCAATGCCTCTTTTGTCGGGACTGCGGGTTTCCCCGGTCCATCTATATCATTTTTTTAAATGCTTATATACCTCAATACGCTCGTCAAAGTCAAGTTTTTCTTTTCCGATTATCTGGTATGTTTCCTGTCCTTTACCTGCAAGTATTATAACATCTCCCGCTTTTGCATTATCCAGGGCATAGCCTATTGCTTCACGTCGGTCTGTTATTCTTACATACTTACCTGAAGTCTTTTTTATTCCAACTTCAATTTCGTCTATTATACTGTCGGGATTCTCTGTTCTTGGATTATCCGAGGTCACTATCGAAAAATCTGAGAGAGAGCCGGCGATCTCACCCATAATCGGACGTTTTGTTCTGTCACGGTCACCGCCGCAACCGAAAAGCGTTATTACTCTGCCCTCGGCAAAGCCTTTCACGCAGGTGATAATATTTTCAAGTCCGTCAGGAGAATGTGCATAGTCTATAATCACAGTATAATCTGTATCTGTCGGCACAACCTCAACACGTCCCATAACGCCGGAGGCCTCGGCGAGACCTTTAATAACCGTATCTATATCTATACCTAACTGTATAGCGGCACCGGCAGCAGACAGTGCATTATACACACTGAATTTGCCCGGGATTCTGATTGATACAGGATACGTTTTCCCTTTATATATCATATCAAACTGTGTTCCCCGTGCGGTAATCTTTATATTTTCCGCTTTCAGGTCACATTCGCTCTCTAAGCCTGTTTTAATTATGTCGGGACACTCTGCTTTTGCGACTATTTTCTTACCGCCGTCATCATCAAGATTAACAACACCTTTATCGGATAATGCAAATAGCTTTGCTTTCGCATTAAAATAGTTTTCCATTGTTTTATGGAAGTCAAGATGGTCACGGGTAAGGTTCGTAAATACACCTACATCGAAGTTACAGCCGTAAACACGGTCAAGGTCAAGTGCGTGGCTTGAAACCTCCATAACAACGTAGTCTGCCCCATAGTGTACCATTTCCGAAAATAATTGCTGAAGTTCAAGAGCGTTCGGTGTTGTCGGAGTTGTGCTTTTTGTCAAAAGCACCTTATCACCTATAATATTCTGGTTTGTTCCGATAACTCCAACTTGTTTTCCTGCCGCTTCAAGTATACTCTTTACAAGATACGTAATAGTAGTCTTGCCGTTTGTTCCTGTTATACCCACAAGTCCGAATTTCTTTGAAGGGTTATTATAAAATGTACAGGCAAGCTCCGCTAACATACGACGTGAGTTTTCTGTATAAATAACTGGAACATCAACATCTATTTTATCCTCTGCCACAATAACGGCGGCACCGTTTTCAGCGGCAAGTTTTGCATATTTATGTCCGTCTGTTTCAAAGCCTTTTATAGCTACAAACACACAGCCGTCCTTTACCTTACGTGAATCATATGTAATAGACGTAATATCTGTATTTTTAATTTCATCAGTACACGCAGATTTAAAGAGCTCACACCCTAACATTATGACACCTCCGTTATTTTTAATCGTTTGTTTGCTGTCCGAATCTCACTCCCACAACAGTTCCCGGTAATACCTTCGACTGGGGAGCAAAGGTCTGCGAATTAGCATACGCGTTGCCTGCCTCACTGTGTCCTGCACCGCTTATTTCAAAGTTAAGTCCTGCATTGTTAAGAATATATCTTGCATCATTTACACTGTAACCCTTAAGGTCAGGTACTGTTACCATTTCGTTTTCGTCACGCTCGACAGTATAAAGCAATACCAAAGAGCCTTCGCTTAAAACCTCACGTGGTTTTGGCAACTGATCAACAACCGTATCGCCGTTGCCTATCACTTTGTATGTAAAGCCTACATCTGCCGCTTTTGCTTTAGCTGATGCAAGGGACATATTACGAAGCTCAGGAACACTGATTTCCTTGTTATGCTCCTCTCCCTCTGCATACTGCTTCTCAACGCCGAGATAGTCAAGGGACTCTGCTATTATTTCAGCACATACAGGTGCGGCAATAGTTCCGCCATACTTATTGGCAGTCTGTGGTTCATCAAGCATTATAAGGCATACAAGTTCGGGATCATTTGCCGGGGCAAAGCCTACAAATGATGCTATTCGCTTATCACTACCTCTTGGCTGTTTCTCAGATGTACCTGTTTTTCCGCCTATTCTGTAACCTTTTACATAAGCGTTCTTACCTGTTGCATTAGGATCTGCAACGACCTGTTCAAGCGTTTCACGCATTTTCTCAGAGGTCTTCTCAGATATAACTCTGTTTACAACCTCGGGAGTATATGTTTTTACAACCCCGCTTGAATTTGATATTTCCTTAACAATGGTGGGTTTCATTCTTTCACCGCCGTTTATGGTCGCTGAAACCGCAGTTATCATCTGCAACGGCGTTATCTGAAAGCCCTGACCGAATGATGACGTTGCAAGGTCAACCTCACCCATTTTATCATAATAAAGTCCCGAGGATTCACCACCCAATTCAATTCCTGTTTTTTCTGTAAAGCCGAACGCCTCGAAATAGTTCATAAACGTATCTGCACCCATTGCAAGGCCAACCTCCATAAATACGGGGTTGCAGGAGTTTTTAACTCCCTCGGCAAAGGTCTGTGCACCGTGTCCGTTCTTATTTGCACAGTCAATTTTTCTGTCTGCTACTTGTTTAAAGCCTGCACAGAAAAATGTTGAGTTCTCATCTACTATATTTTCCTCAAGAGCCGCCGCCGCAGTTATTATCTTAAAAGTCGAACCCGGCTCATACGTATCTGACACTGCCTTGTCACGCCACATTTTAGAGCGTGCCTGACCTACAAATTCATCAGAATAGTTTTCAGGATCCTCTGTGGGACGAGGAGTAGGCTCTGTGCCGTCCTCCGTAGTTTTCTCCTTATCGCCATAATCCGGCTCAAACTCCACAGCATACTCTAAAAACTGTGATATGTCATAGGGGTTATTCGCATCAAAGTCAGGTTTTGTTGCAATGGCAAGTATTTCGCCTGTTTTCGGGTTCATAACAATGCCTGATGCACCCTCTTTAAGCTCGTTCTTTAAAACTGCTTCCTCAAGATGCTTTTCAAGGAAGTGTTGAATATTTTCATCAATGGTCAATACAACGTCACAGCCCTGCTCCGATGCCTTTAAGTATTCTGCCTGCTGATCCTCGATTGTAGTACCGCTTGCGTTTCTGTTCTGGGACACTGCACCGTTAATACCTGATAAATAATCGTCAAATATAAGTTCAACGCCCTGTATTCCGTTATTATCATAGCCTGTAAAGCCAAGAACGTGTGATGCTACATTATAGGGATAATATCGCTTTGAGTCATTTTCAAAATATATACCCGATAAGGCTTTTTTAAGCTCACGCTTTTCCTCATTACGCTCTTTTACGTCTTTGCCTGAGCCCTCCTCATATTGAGGATCTAGTATTTCCTCAATCTGCTGGCTTTCCTCTGCGCTAAGACGTTTTTTGATTATTCTGTACTGCGAGTTCTCCTCAAAGCACGCTTTAAGCTTTGATTCACTTACACCTATTATAGGAGAAATAACCTGTATACACTTATTAACGTCACCGTTCGTACGTACGTCCTGGGGGTTGCAAACAAGTGTTTTTACTGATGCTGATTCTGCCAGCACCATTCCGTTTCTGTCAAGAATTCTGCCTCTGTTTGCGCGCTCAACAGTATCAGAGGTCTGCATACGTTTTGCTGTTGCATAAAGCTCAGGTCCTTTAATTATCTGCCACCATGCCATTCTTACGATGACCGCGGCAAAGGCTATAAATGTAAGAACGACTATTACAGCCGTTCGTTTTTTTATACTGTTTAATGACGGCAAAGCCAATTTATATCATTCCTTTATATATGTAAATCCTTCTGCCCTCTTGTATTATATGCTGAAAAAGTCTATAATATGACTTTTTATGTTTTTTGCAAAACCGGCAAGTCTGCTTGGGATGCTTTCAACCTCCTCAGCAGTCTTAACTGTTGTGTCGCTCTTTTTTACATCTACATATACAACCTGATGCTTTTCGGGACGACGCATACCCAGCCGTGATGTTGCCTCCGTTTCTATCTTTGAAAGGTCGATACTCTCCTCAAGCTCAAAGGATTTCTGTGCCGTTACGGATTTCTCAAACTCGTAATCGCTTATTGCAGAGTTAAGCGCAGACTGCGTTTCATTTACAGTAACATACTGTACAATCATAAACACTGCCGACGCTGCTACCATAAGCACTGATGCAATCTTTGCCGCATAGCTTAGCTTCTTAGCTTTCTTTTTATGCTTAAGGGGCGAGGTATTCTGTTTTTTTACATTTTTCTTTCGTTGATTTTGGCGTTCTTCTTCGGTGTAATCGTATTTATATGCTAAATTCCCGTAACCCACTTTTTTTCCTCTTCCTTTATATACAATTACAATTTTACTGCTACTCTTAACTTTGCACTCTTTGACCTTGAATTTTCA
>CAKSGP010000140.1 GCA_934454745.1 uncultured Clostridia bacterium | reverse complement strand
CCCCTTGAAAGTGCGCTGAATTCTGTGTCTGATAAGAAAGTGCTGTATATAAGATTTGCAACAAATGAGGATAGCATATTCTCTGATGTAAGAAATGCTCTTTTACCATTCAGGGGCGACACGGAAGTGAGACTGTTCTTTGCAGATACAAAAAAGGTTGTGCGTGTGCCGAGAGATTTGTATTTTAACGGTACAGCATCAGCAGTAAACTTTTTAAAAACAGAGTTTGGTGATGAAAATGTGATATTAAAAAATTTGTAATCGACATTTTATTGTTATTTTAGACAAATTATCATATAATATATTTCATAATATCTATATTAATTAACTCTTGCAATTCTGAAAAAAATGTAGTATTATAGAGGGGTATGAAAAGATTAGAATGGAATACCCTGTAATTGGGTTATGGAGAATATTATGTGGACAGTAGTATATATGTCGCAGGATAAGGGTAAAGTAGATAAAATTTTAAAACTTCTTGAAGATGGTCAAATAATGACTATGCTTAAATCTGCAAAGGAAGAAGATGATTTTGATGCAGGTGAAGCATTTGAGATACTTGTACCCAAAACCGAACTTGAATGTGCTCAGGACATAATTATTGATTCTGAACTGTAAGATTAAAAATGCAACCAGGAGGCTGTTATTATGGAAAATAAAAAGATTGAAACAATTGGGGTGTTAACAAGCGGCGGCGATGCACCGGGTATGAATGCGGCAATACGTGCTGTTGTAAGAACAGGTGCATATTACGGGCTTAAGGTTTATGGTGTTATGCGTGGTTATAACGGTCTTATAAACGGAGAGATGGAGGAAATGACTGCGAGAAATGTGTCCGAAATACTTCAAAGAGGCGGTACTAGCCTTATGACTGCAAGATGTCTTGAATTCAAGGAGAAGGCAGGGGTTGAACGTGCTTGCCATATTGCACACGTGTTCGGTCTGGATGGTCTTGTTGTTATCGGCGGTGATGGTTCCTTCAGAGGTGCAAAGGATTTGTCAGATGCGGGTATTCCTACTGTTGCTATGCCCGGAACAATTGATAACGATATTGATTGTTCGGAATATACAATAGGTTATGATACTTGTCTTAATACAGTTATGGAAGCAGTTGATAAGATAAGAGATACAGCATCAAGCCATGAGAGATGCTCTGTAATTGAAGTTATGGGCAGAGCTGCAGGTTATATTGCTATTGAAGCAGGTATTGCCTGCGGAGCAGATGTTGTTCTTATTCCTGAAAAACAATATAGTTTTGATGAAGATGTATTAAGACCTATTCTTGAAGCTAGGTCAAGAGGCAAGAAGCACGCTATTATAATAGTTGCTGAGGGTGTAGGCGGAGTCGTTGAGATGGCTAAAAAGATAGAAGCAGCAACAGGAATAGAATCAAGAGCAACTATACTTGGTCACGTTCAACGCGGTGGTGCACCTACTGTACGTGACAGAGTTACTGCGAGCCATATGGGTGCAAAATGTGTTGAACTTTTGCTTGAAGGAAAGGCAAACAGAATTGTTTGTATGCAGAACGGACAGATAACGGATGTTGATATAAACGAAGGCCTTGAAATGAAAAAGTCTATACCTCAGGATTTGCTTGCACTTATTGATAAGCTTACAGTATAATTATGGCATATACAAGTGAAACGAAACTGACTGTTCGCTATGCTGAGACTGATATGATGGGGATAGTCCACCATTCGAGATATTATCCCTGGTTTGAACAAGCAAGAACAGATTATATTAAAAAAATTGGACTGACATATTCTGAACTCGAAAAAATGGGGTTTTTGCTCCCATTGACCGAAACACGGTGTAAGTATATGTATGGGCTAACCTATGAGGACGAAGTTCTGATAACCTGCCGTGCAGAAAAGCTTACGGTTGCAAGAATTGAATTTTATTATGAAGTGTTTAAATTGCCCGAAATGAAAAAAATGTCAGAGGGGTGGACAAAACACGGCATAGTTGATAAGAATATGCACCCGATTAATGCGAAAAAAACCTTTCCTAAGCTTTGGGAAAAGCTGGAATCTTTGATGTGACTTTAACAGGCGAACTTGAGTTCGCCTGATTTTGTCTTTACTTTTGGGGGCTTTTATGGAAAATTTACATATAGTCATTCTTGATGCAGGCACTTTAGGGAGCGATATGACCTTTGACTTGTTTGAAAAATTTGGCAGGGTTTCTGTGTATGGGTTCACTCCGAATGACTGCGTTAAGGCTCGTATTGCTGATGCAGATGTGGTAATAGTTAATAAAATAAGAATGAACGAGGAAAATCTTTCCGATGTCATAAAGCTAAAACTGATATGTGTTACTGCTACGGGTTATGATAATATTGATGTAAAATATTGCAAAGCACACAATATAGGAGTGTGTAATGTCCGTGGCTATTCTACGGACTCAGTTACGCAGATAACTGTTGCTATGGCATTATCTCTTTCAAGCAACATAAAGCAATTTGATGATTATGTAAAATGCGGTAAATACAGTAAGAGCGGCTCACAAAATAGGGTTGAGCCGGTATTTCACGAGATGAGCGCTATGACTTGGGGTGTGGTTGGACTTGGCGAAATAGGAAAGAGGACAGCGCAGATTGCTAAAACGTTAGGATGCAGAGTTGTAGGATTTAAAAGAACTCCGGATCCAGATTATGAGTGCGTGGACCTTGATGCACTTTGCGAAATATCGGATATAATTTCTGTCCATTTGCCATTGACTGATGCAACAAAATGTATTATTAATAAAGAAAGAATAGAAAAAATGAAAAAAACAGCCATAGTTATAAATGTTGCAAGAGGTGCAGTGGTTGATGAGGCTTCTTTAGCGGATGCTTTAATAAATGGAAAAATCGGCGGCTTGGGAATTGATGTATATTCTGATGAGCCGATGTGTGAAGATAGTCCATACTCCAAGATTGTTGATTGCGACAATGTTATACTGACTCCTCATATGGCTTGGGGTGCGTACGAGGCACGTATAAGATGTATGGAGGAAATAGCACAGAATATACAAGCTTTTTTTGACGGTGGTATAAGAAACAGAGTAGATAACTTATAGAAAGGGATATACTGATGAGAAAACATAGAATACACATTAAAAGAACTGCGGTTTTGATGCTCGCAGCAGCTGTTGTTATTGCGGCTTTTATTACAATTGTGACATTGATTGTGGGCAGAACAAGTACAGTAAGTATTACGGGTAGCAGCCTTACATATTATATAGATGATGAACAGCATACCTTTAAAACAGAGCCGTTTATATGTGATATGTCAGTATATCTGCCGGTCGATGATATTCTTTCGGTATATGGATATTCCTGCACCCAGGACGATGAAACAGGCGTTATGACGATAACAGGCGAAAACGGAACAACTTATATGTATAAGGATAAAAACGTTCTTTCAACATATGATGATACATTTACGTATGATTTAGAGGTTATGAAAAGAGGCGGAGTTATGTATATGCCTTCTGAAATGTTTTCTCATTTTTCGAAGGATGAACTGGTTTTTAATGGTGAGTTCAAATTCGTTGAAAGACCATATCGTGACCTTATGACAGATACGTATATTGATGATACATACAGGATAGAGGAAAGCTATGCCAAATATAATGGTGTATATGTTGTAGGCAATAAAGCTGCAATGGAGCTTTTGTACTATCCTGAGAATAATTGCAAGGCATATGCAAAGGTGATAAATTCTCTTGCGGATGCGTTGCCAAGTGTTCAGGTATACAATGTTGCTGTTCCGACTATGACGGAGTTTTACGGACCTGCGGATTTATATACAGACCAGATTTCAGGAATAAGAAATATATACAAGAACCTTAACGAAAATGTTATGCCGGTAAATGTCATTAAGGAAATGTGGCCTCATGCAGATGAACACCTGTACTTTGCGACCGACCACCATTGGACCCCGAGAGGTGCGTATTATGCGTACCGTGCATTTATAAATGCAAAGGGCGAGGAAATAGCGGATTTAAGTGAATTTGAACAGGATAATGTAGAGAATTTCATAGGCTCGTGGGCATATAACCTTGCAGGAACTCCAGGAGAAAATGTACTTACAGAATGTGCTGAAACGATGGAAAGATTTATGCCGATTGTTGATTATAAGGGAGCAGTTTATCTTGATATGTATTTAAAGGATAAATGGCGTGAGAGTAAAGTTATCGTGCCGAGCGACGATAAGTATACAACCTTTATTGGCGGAGATATGCCGATAATAAAATATACAACATCGGTCAAGAATGGAGAAAAAGCGGTAATAGTAAAGGAATCATTCGGTAACGCATTTGCTACGTGGGCTGTTAATAATTATGAAGAGGTTTACATAATTGATCCCCGCCAGTGGAATGGTTTCGGCGGTGCAAGCGACAGAGGTGAGTTTAATCTTGTTAAATTCTATAATGAAGTGTGCCAGTTCGATGATCTAATTGTTGTAAGCTACCCCGGTTCAGCAACACAGAATATGCGTAACGCAATTTCAAAGCTTGTAGGAATATAAATAGTAACACCTTGGT
>CAKSGP010000139.1 GCA_934454745.1 uncultured Clostridia bacterium | reverse complement strand
CAAGTAATCCTGGAACAAAAATAGTTAGCATAAATGCTACCCAAGGCGTTACTTCTCCTGTTCATACAACATCTGATAAAGCAAAGGTAGAATCAAAATTTAATTCAATAGAAAAACGTAATATTACAACTATTGAAGCCTATCAGAAAAAGAAAGGCTGGAGAAGTTGAATAAGAAAGCAGGTTCCTTTAGACCTGCTTCTTTATTTAATATACAAAATAAAAAGCACCTTTGGAACACGTCTTTTGGACGTGCATAGAAGGTGCCTTTGTTCTATTATTTAAAGTAAGATACGCCTGCTTCAAACAGCTTCTGGTTTTTATTGCCCGGAACATTTGATGCGATATTTTCTCCGATTCGTTCGCTGTGTCCCATCTTACCAAGTATGCGTCCGTCAGGACTTAAAATGCCCTCAATAGCGGCAACAGAACCATTTGGATTCCATTCACTGTCATAGGTGGCTTTGCCGTTAAGATTTACATACTGTGTTGCGATCTGACCATTTTCTGCAAGCTTTTTAATTATATCGTCAGATGCTATAAATCTGCCCTCACCGTGTGATAGTGCTATTGTATGCACATCGCCTGTTTCTACGTTTGCAAGCCAGGGCGATTTATTTGATGCAATTCTTGTATATGCCATTCTTGAAATGTGTCTGCCGATAGTATTGAATGTCAATGTTGGCATATCCTCGTCAAGATCACGTATTTCACCATAGGGTACAAGACCAAGCTTGACAAGTGCCTGGAAACCGTTACAGATACCAAGCATAAGACCGTCACGATTATTAAGCATATTCATAACGGAATCCTTAACCTGAGGATTTCTGAATGCTGTTGCAATAAACTTACCTGATCCTTCAGGCTCATCACCTCCGGAGAAACCGCCAGGAATCATAACGATCTGTGAATTATCAATACGTTTTTTCATTTCAAGAAGGGATTGTTCAACGTCGCTTGCTGTCAGATTGCGTATAACGAATACATCAGCAACACCGCCTGCGCGTTCAAATGCACGGGCAGTATCATACTCGCAGTTAGTACCGGGGAATACAGGAATGAATATCCTCGGTTTTGCAAATTTCTCGTTTGCAATTGCAGGACTCTTTCCGTTAAATGTATATGTTTCCGGCTCACTGTCAAATTTGCCTGCGTGTGTGGGATATACTTTTTCAAGTGGTGATGTCCACGCGTCAATTGCTTCGTCCATTGGAATTTCAACACCGCATCCTTTAAACACGGGAACATTAGTTGTTTCACCAATAACTGTTCCGCCCGAAACTGCGTTGCGGGTTTCAAGAACTATTGAACCTAAAGGTGCATAGAACAACATATCGTTTGTTACGTTATCGTATAGCTTAACACCAATTTTGTTACCGAACGCCATTTTCGATATTGTTTCGCATAAACCAAAGCCTTTGACGGTTGATGCTGAAAGAACATATCCGTCAGATATAAGCTGATGTACAGTTTCGTACATTGCTTTAAGGTCATCAAATTTAGGCAAATAGTTTTCGTCGTAATTAAGTGAGAAAAGAACAAGCTTTGAACCTGATTGCTTAAGCTCCTGTGATACAACCTTATCCGCCTTTGACGGAGCAACAGCAAATGATGTAAGGGTAGGGGGAACATCAAGCTCATTAAACGAACCTGACATTGAGTCCTTTCCGCCTATTGCTGCAATATTAAGCTCAAGCTGTGTCTTATATGCACCAAGCAATGCACTGAATGGCTTGCCCCAACGCTTCGGATCATTTCCTAATCTTTCAAAGTATTCCTGGAATGTCAGATATATGCTCTTGTAATCAGCACCTAAAGCTACTGCCTTTGAAACAGATTCAATAACTGCATATGTTGCACCGTGATAAGGGCTCCATTTTGATATTTCAGGATTATAACCGAATGTCATAATTGTAGCTGAATTTGTTGTGCCGTTCAATACCGGAACCTTTGCTGCCATACCGTCAGCAGGTGTAAGCTGGTATTTCCCTGAGAAAGGCATAAGAACAGTTCCTGCACCTATGGTTGAGTCAAATTTCTCGGAAAGTCCCTTCTGCGAGCAAACGTTAAGGTTTTTCAGGGTGTCAATCCACTTTTCTCTTACATTTGTAACAGCTTTGGGTTCCATAACAGACTCACCCGGTAAAACAACCTCAACATCTGTATTTTTAACAGCACCGTTGGTATTAAGAAAATCACGTGAAATATCGCATATTGTCTTATTACGCCAAGTCATAACAAGTCTGTTATCATCAGTTACAACTGCAACGGGTGTTGCCTCAAGGTTTTCCTCGTTAGCATAAGCAATAAACTTGTCAACGTCTTTTTCTCGGACAACTACTGCCATTCGCTCTTGTGATTCGCTTATTGCAAGCTCTGTGCCGTCAAGTCCCTCGTATTTTTTCGGAACCTTGTCAAGGTCAATCTTTAAACCATCTGCAAGCTCACCGATAGCAACGGAAACACCGCCTGCACCAAAGTCATTACAACGCTTGATAAGAGTTGTAACATGACTGTTTCGGAACAATCTCTGGAGCTTTCTTTCAATAGGAGGGTTACCCTTTTGTACCTCAGAACCGCAGGTAACAACACTCTTTTCAGTATGGGCCTTTGATGAGCCTGTGGCACCGCCAATACCGTCACGACCTGTGCGTCCGCCTAAAAGAATTATAACATCGCCCTTTGAAGGTACTTCACGAACTACGTTTGATTTAGGAGCAGCACCTATAACAGCACCGATTTCCATTCTCTTTGCAACGTAACCCTCATCATAGATTTCCTGAACCTGACCTGTTGCAAGACCTATCTGGTTACCATATGAGCTATAACCTGATGATGCCTGCTTTGTAATCTTTCTCTGCATAAGCTTTCCTGGTAAGGTTTCGTTTAGTGATTTTCTCGGATCACCCGCACCTGTGACACGCATTGCCTGATATACGTATGATCTGCCTGATAACGGATCGCGTATAGCACCGCCAAGACAGGTTGCAGCACCGCCGAAAGGCTCGATTTCTGTGGGGTGATTGTGGGTTTCGTTCTTAAACATTATAAGCCAATCCTCAATCTTGCCGTCTATTTCAACAGGCATTACGATTGAGCAAGCATTAATTTCTTCTGATTCGTCGATTTCTTTTAGATAACCTTTTTTCTTAAGTTGTTTAACAATAATTGTTGCCATATTCATAAGGCACATATTACGATCAGGAGCATAAAGCTCGGCCTTAGCTTTCTTATATTCCTCAAAAGCATCTTTAATAACATCAGCATATTTTCCGTCGGGAATAGTAACGTTATTGATTTTTGTTGAGAAGGTTGTATGACGGCAGTGATCTGACCAGTAGGTATCAATCATACGTAGCTCAGTTATTGTAGGATTACGATTTTCTGTATTCCTGAAGTAGTCCTGACAGAATTTAAGATCGTCAAGATCCATTGCAAATCCCATATCAGCCAGAAGTCCCTGCATTGCATCTTCGTCCATATCAATAAAACCGTCAACGGACTTAACATCCTCAGGATAATCAACAATCATATCTAAAGAATCAGGCTTTTCAAGAGATGCCTCACGTGCTTCAACGGGATTTATAACATAAGCTTTTATTTTTTCAACATCATTATCTGAAACATTGCCTACGAGTACATAGACTTTTGCATATCTTACAGTCGGTCTGTCCTTAGCTGTAAGAATAGAAATACATTCCTCTGCACTTGCCGCACGCTGGTCAAACTGACCAGGCAGAAACTCAACTGCAAAAACCTTTCCGTTTTCTATCTCTGCATTCTCATCATAAACATTATCAACAGGAGGTTCAGAGAATATTAGACAGCGAGCCTTGCTGTACTCCTCGTCGGTAATCCCATCAACATCGTATCTGTTAATAATACGAACATCAGTTAAACCCTTCATATCCAGATTTTCACGCAAATCTGCAAGTATTGACTTTGCTTCAACGTCAAAGCCAGGCTTTTTTTCAACATAAATTCTCCTTACATTAGCCATTTATCATAGCTCCTTTCACCCTTTTTGTTTAGATGTCACAGATGCTTAAATATAAATTGCCGTATATTTCACGGCATTATATACACATATACATATATGATAACATATTTTGACACAACTTTCAATAGTTCAACACCACATTTTATCAAAAAATGTAAAAATAATCTTGCAATAGAAAAATCACTGTGTTATAATCTAAAAAGGAAAAAGGACATATTTATCCTAAATTAATACAAGGGAGATGTTGTTAGATGACAATCAGAATAGGAATAATGGGTTACGGTAACTTAGGAAAAGGTATGGAATGTGCCATTGCACAGAACAGCGATGTAACTCTTGCGGCAGTATTTACACGCCGTAATCCTCAAACAGTAACAATACAGACACCGAATGTACCTGTTTATCACGTTGATGATGCCATAGCACACAAGGACGAAATTGATGTACTTGTACTTTGTGGCGGTTCTGCAACTGATTTACCTGAACAGACACCTTATTATGCGAAATATTTTAATGTGGTAGATAGTTTTGATACCCATGCA
>CAKSGP010000138.1 GCA_934454745.1 uncultured Clostridia bacterium | reverse complement strand
TATTAAGGAGGATTAGTGAGTTGAAATGTAAAAAGAAAAAGTAAAGTAAGAATTCAATCGCTCAGTTGCCGGTCAAGCAGCGATTTAAAATAAACCACCGGTAGGTCCTTTTTAGCGTCCGAAAACAAGGATTACAAAATGGAGGCTATGTATGGTATATTGCGAAATCTCACGGTGGATTTTCAGGAAAAACGGTGTAAAATTTTATGTTGCCACTTAGATTCTATCATGCAATAATACTGTTAAAAATGATATTAAACAATAGAAGGTGAAAACCGTGTCGCAAATAATAGAGTACAACAGAGTAATTGATAAAGACGATACCATTATTATTTCGGGAAACAATATAGATATTATTTTTTCCGGAGCAAATGAAAAAGAAGCTCTTAATAACTTTTTCAATGACATCTTAGAATAAAATGCAAAAAATAATATTTTTCGTGTCTGCTTTTCTTGGCTGCTACAAACTGCAATTTAGCTTTGATAATGTGCAAAATTCTCATTGACTATATATCGATAATGTGTTAAATTACATGTGTATAAATCCTTGAAAATGTGTAAAAATAACTTTCGAAAGGAATTGGCGGTATGAAAAATAAAATTGAACTGAAAAGGAAAATATACGATAAGATTTTAAAATGGAAACAAACTGGCGCAGAGTCTACGGCACTTATGATAGAGGGTGCAAGACGGGTAGGTAAAAGCTATATTGTCGAAGAATTTGCTAAAGCAGAGTATCAAACATATATACTGATAGATTTCAATAAAGCAAGCAATGAAGTTAAAGAGCTGTTTAATAATTATCTCGACGATTTGGACACTTTTTTTATGTATCTGTCAGGCTATTACAATGTAAAACTGTACCCCGGAAAGTCGTTAATAATTTTTGACGAGGTGCAGCTTTTCCCGAGAGCCCGTTCGGCAGTAAAGTTCTTCGTTGAAGACGGCAGATTTGATTATATAGAAACCGGTTCATTGGTTTCTATAAACAAAAACACCGATGGCATAGTTATTCCGTCAGAGGAAAGAAGAATCTCCATGAATCCTATGGATTTTGAAGAGTTTCTTTGGGCGCTCGGCAATGATACCTTAATGCCTGTAATTCGCAATTCTTTTGAAAAGAAAAAGCCTATGGGTCAGGCAATGCACAGAAAGGCAATGGACTATTTTCGGCAATATATAATTGTAGGAGGAATGCCGCAGGCCGTTAAAGAATATATTAAAACCAAAGATTTTGATACAGTAGATTCGGTTAAAAGGGATATTCTCAATTTATATAAAAACGATATAAGAAAGCACGCCAAAGGCAATGAACTTAAAGCTGAAAATATATTTGACGAAATCCCCTCCCAACTTCAAAAACATGAAAAAAAATTCAAGTTATCTTCCTTGAAGAAAGAAGCCCGATTCAGAGAATACGAAGAAGCAATATTTTGGCTTAAGGATTCAAGGACCGTAAATATTGCTTTCAATACTACCGAGCCGAATATCGGCTTACGGCTTAATGAAGAGCGAACAACATTAAAATGCTATATGGCTGATACAGGTTTGCTTATAAGTCATTCATTCGATGAAAACGGTATTGTTTCCGAGGAAATTTACAAAAAGCTTTTATTTGATAAGCTTGAAGTGAATAAAGGTATGTTAGTGGAAAATGTTGTTGCACAAATGTTAACTGCAACGGGAAGAAAACTGTTCTTCTATTCCAATTCATCACTTGATGATGCCGAGCAGCGAATGGAAATAGACTTTCTTATTGCAAAGGATAAAATAAGCAGTCGGCACAATATCTCTCCGCTTGAAATTAAATCCTCAAATAGATATACATTAACTTCTCTTAAAAAATTTATGAAAAGATATAATGAAAATTTATATATTCCGTATGTCTTACATTCGTCGGATTTAAAGATTGAAGACGGTATAACATATCTCCCTCTTTATATGGCACCGTTACTTTAATGAAAACTTGACAAACAGAAAAATACAAATATAATATCGGTGTATTAAAATATTATTTAATTTATTTTTGCTCCCGTGGTCTTTTATGGCTGCGGGGGCTTTTGTAGTTTTATGAATGGAGGATTTAAAAATGTAAAGATAAAAAATTAAAGGTCAAGTAAAATCGTTCAGCTACCGGTCAAGCAGCGATTTAAAACAAATCACCGGTCGGTTCTTTTTGAACCACGAACTTAACAAAAATTAATTAGGAGGGATGCATATGTCGAAAAAAAATCTTAAATATCAGGCTGAAAAAAGACTTGAAAAAATGTGCTGTTTTGGCACAAGCAAGTATAAGTATAAGGAAGAAGCAAAACAAATGGCACGGGATAACGGAACAAGAGACTGGCTACCTATTTTTAATGACCTCATAAGAGACAAAATATTCTCTTACACTACATACAAAACTTATATAAAGGAATCAAATGCCTTTTTCGGTTGGATTGAAAGAACTCATCCGGATGTACGGAATATAAACGGAGCCAAAAGATTTATCGGGCAGTATCTGGACCGCTGCGATTCTTCTTGGACGGCGGCCACAAGAATATCCGCGCTTGCTAAGGTATACGGTGTTCCGTCAACCAAGCTTGCAAGAGTACCGAAAAGAAAAAGGGAAGATATAGAGAGGTCAAGGTTTCCGACAGTAAGAGAAAAGACATTTTCTCTTGAGAAGAACCGTGAGCTCATTGATTTTTGCAGAAATACGGGACTCAGAAGATTTGAACTGGAGCATCTTAAGGGTGAGAACTTGGAGGAAAGAAACGGTCAATACAGTCTTAAAGTCAGGGGTAAGGGAGGGAAAACAAGAAATATCCCGATAAAAGATAAGAAAGTTATAGAAAAAATGAAAAACACTCCTGAAAAAGCGTTTGTATGGGGCAAGGTCAATTCCCATGCCCCGATACATACTTTCAGGAGTGAATATGCAACAAATTTGTATAATTCCCTTGCAAGGGATATAAATGATATTCCGATTAAGGAAAGGTATGTCTGCCGCAAAGATATGGCAGGTAAGATATATGACAAAAAGGCTATGGCCGAGGTATCAAAAAGACTCGGTCATGAAAGATTGTCGGTTATTGCAAGTCATTATTTGAGATAGAAAACAGAAAATTGTCGGTGAATGTCATATAATAACCTAAGTACAATATGTGAAGGGCCGGGGATATTAAAAATTTTGGCTGTGAGCCACCCCTGGCACTTGAAAGGAGAAAAATATGATTTATGCAAAAGTGACTGAATTTGGAACTATTCGATTGGATTATAAAAAAAGTTCTGTTTCAGACAGCATAAAATACGAAAAAATTAAATTTGATTACCCAAGGGATTGGGAAGGGCTTGCAAAAACTGCAGTTTTTAGAAACGGAAACAAAACTCTCAGTGTAGTACTTGACGGAAGTAACAGCTTGTGTATATCAGATGATGAATGTTATATTCCGCACGAAATGTTAACAGGAGAAGAATTTACAGTTTCGGTTTTCGGTGAAAACAGCGATACACGGGCAACCGCAAAAAAAGCAACTATTATAGTTGAAAAAAGCGGGTACGGCGAAGGCGATACACCGTCAGAACCGACACCTACAGAATATCAGCAGCTTGTAAGCATATCAAATGCAACAAAGGCGATTGCAAACGAAGCTAAAGAATCAGTCGACTCTCTGAAAGCAGATGCTGCCAACGGAGCATTTAAGGGTGATAAAGGCGACAAAGGTGATAAAGGCGATACGGGACCCCAAGGTATTCAGGGAATAAAGGGTGAAAAAGGTGACACCGGCAATGTCGGCCCACAAGGTCCTAAAGGAGAAACAGGACCGAGAGGCCCTCAGGGCTTGCAAGGCTTAAAAGGCGGAAAGGGTGACACCGGAGATACAGGACCGCGCGGTTTGCAGGGCGAAAAGGGAGATACCGGCGAGCAAGGCACTCAAGGTGTTAAGGGAGATAAAGGTGACAAGGGTGACAAAGGCGATAAAGGTGACGCTTTTACCTATGCAGACTTCACCTCAGAGCAGTTAGCAGCTTTAAAGGGTGAAAAAGGAGACCCGGGAAATATTGAAAATATCGATCAGAAATACTCACCTGTGTCTGAAAATGCACAAAGCGGTAAAGCTGTTTTTTCAGCTTTAAAAGAAATGGATAGCAGCATGAATGTGTTGAAAAATATAAGTGCTTCTGAAGCTGTTAGAATATATAATAGTTCAGAAAAGAAATTTAAAAGTATAAAAATTTTTGGAGAAAGCACTTTAAGTAATAGTAATATATTAAATCCTAATAGTATGAGCAAATTTAATGTTTCCATATACGGTAAAAATTTGTTTAATAAAGATGAGGCTAATACAGTTGTCGGTTATTTCAGAGATGACAGAATTTTTTCTGAAAGCACAACAACAAGATCAGTTATTTTTAAGTGTTTGCCCAACACCACATATACTGTTTCTAAAATGTCAACCGCACGCTTTGCAGTTGGATATACTGAGTCTCTCCCGGAAGAGGGAAGTGTACTAGATATGGTGATTTCAGGGAATTCCTTAGAAAGTATATCTATACACACTA
>CAKSGP010000137.1 GCA_934454745.1 uncultured Clostridia bacterium | reverse complement strand
CGGGCAAATCAATCTTCATCAGTGATTCCATTGTCTTAGCGCCAGGAACAACTATGTCGATTAATCTCTTGTGAGTTCTTCTTTCGAACTGCTCACGAGAATCCTTGTACTTATGAACCGCACGAAGAATTGTGATTATCTCCTTATCTGTCGGTAGCGGGATAGGACCTGAAACTTTAGCACCTGTTCTCTTTGCTATTTCAACAATTTTCTCAGCGCTCTGATCCAATACCACGTGATCATAAGCTTTCAACTTGATTCTGATTTTCTGGTTTGCTGCCATACTTTGATTCCCTCCTCATAAATAATAATTTGTTGCACTCTGCACGACAGCTCGCGTAAAATTGTACACACTCTCGGGTGTTTCTCATCACCCCTTTTAAAAACCCGCCAAATCATTTGATTTGCGGGCTGTACAAGTCAATCCTAACCATTTTCACCAAGTGCAAAAGCACGCATAAATATCCTAATACACGCAAGACACAGGTTTAGCGTGCATAGGACACCGACTTAAATGGCTTGACTGCCGCCCGACTTCATGAGTCGGACAATCTCCATGGAAAAACCGGCGTTAACCTACGCCGCAACCTCCCACTTCATCGTTTGTCTAGTGTCACAACATACACATTTTAACATATTTAAGCCGAAAAGTCAATCTTTTTACTAAAAAATTTTATAAAATTTTAAACAAAATGATAGAAATTATATTATAATTTTTGTGCATTTTGCCATTAAATCTTTTTTTGAATTTCCGTTGTTTATGCTTGAAATTTTAGATATAATGATGTATAATATAATTAATATATAAATGGAGGGGAAAATTATGAATATTCTTGTTACTGGCGGTGCCGGATACATAGGAAGTCACACCTGTGTAGAGCTTTTAAATGCAGGCTATGACATTGTTGTGGTAGATAATCTTGACAACTCCTGTATAAAGGCAGTTGACACCATCAAGAAAATTACAGGCAAGGATTTTAAGTTCTACGAGGTAGATTTGCTTGACCAGGAAAATCTTGAAAAGGTATTTATGGAAAACAAAATTGACGGCGTAATACATTTTGCAGGCTTAAAGGCAGTAGGGGAATCGACAAAAATTCCTTTAAAATACTACCATAACAACATAACAGGTACACTTGTTCTTATGGAGCTTATGGAAAAATATGATGTTAATAACATTGTATTCTCATCATCTGCAACAGTTTACGGTATGCCAAAAACCGTTCCGATTACAGAGGATTTCCCCTTATCAACAACAAACCCATACGGTTCTACAAAGCTGATGCTTGAAGGTATACTTACAGATGCGGCAAAGGCAAATCCGAAGCTTTCCGTTACACTTTTAAGATACTTTAACCCAATCGGGGCACATAAAAGCGGAGAGATGGGCGAGGATCCCAAAGGTATCCCCAACAACCTTCTTCCCTACGTTGCACAGGTTGCAGTAGGCAAGCTTGAAAAGGTACACGTGTTCGGTAACGATTATCCTACTCCCGATGGTACAGGCGTAAGAGATTACATTCACGTTGTGGACCTTGCAATAGGTCACTTAAAGGCCATTGAGCATCGTGCAAACAAGCAGGGAGTTCATATATACAACCTAGGTACAGGAAACGGTTACAGCGTTTTGCAGATTATTGAGGCATTTAAAAAGGCCAGCGGAAAAGATATTCCTTACGTAATCGATCCAAGACGTCCCGGCGATATTGCAGAGTGCTGGGCAAATGCCGAAAAGGCAAAAGCCGAGCTTGACTGGGTTGCAACAAGAGGCATTGAGGAAATGTGCGAGGACAGCTGGAGATGGCAATCAAACCACCCCAACGGCTACAATGACTAATACACGCAAGGTGTGTTAAAAATATAAAATAATCAAGGAGGACTCAAACAATGAGCAGATTTACTTTACCAAGAGATTTGTATTACGGAAAAGGTGCATTGGAGAACCTGAAAACACTATCGGGAACAAAAGCGATAGTAGTATCAGGCGGAAGCTCAATGCGTAAAGGCGGTTTTCTTGACAAGGTTGAAACATACCTTAAAGAAGCAGGTATGCAGGTTAAGTTCTTTGAAGGCGTTGAACCCGACCCATCAGTTGAAACGGTTATGAAGGGTGCGGAGGCTATGCGTGAATTTGAGCCGGACTGGATAATTTCTATCGGCGGTGGCTCACCCATTGATGCAGCAAAAGCAATGTGGGCATTTTATGAGTATCCCGACACTACATTTGAGGATTTATGCACACCCTTTAACTTCCCCAAATTAAGAACGAAGGCTCGCTTCTGTGCAATCCCCTCAACATCAGGTACGGCAACAGAGGTTACGGCATTCTCCGTTATCACCGACTACGCAAAAGGCATCAAGTATCCCCTTGCAGATTTTGAAATTACCCCCGATGTTGCGATAGTTGATCCTGAATTGGTTGAGAGTCTTCCTATAAAGCAGGTTGCATACACAGGTATGGACGCATTAACCCACGCAATTGAAGCATATGTTTCAACACTAAACAGTCCTTTTACAGATCCTCTTGCAATAAAGGCCATAGAAATGGTATTTGACTATTTGCCTATGTCATACAAGAAGGATATGGACGCAAGAGAGCAGATGCACTACGCACAGTGTCTTGCAGGTCAGGCATTCTCAAATGCTTTGCTTGGTATAGTTCACTCAATGGCACACAAGACCGGTGCGGCATTCTCAACAGGACATATCCCCCACGGCTGTGCAAACGCAATTTATTTGCCCTATGTAATCAAATACAATGCCCACGAGCCTGAGGCTATGAGAAGATATGCCGATATAGCAAGACGTGTAGGTCTTGGCGGTACATCTGAAAAAGCACAGGTAAATGCACTCATCGAAAAGATAGAGGAATTTAATCGTGCAATGGATATTCCTAAAACTATTCAGGAATTCGGCGTCAAAGAGGACGAGTTCTTAGAGAAGCTTGACGAAATAGCAGTAAATGCCGTAAACGATGCCTGCACAGGCTCGAACCCGAGATCAATCAATCCTGAGCAGATGGCACAGCTATTTAAATGTACATTCTACGGTACAGAAGTTGATTTTTAATATAATAAACAAAATCCCCACCGCAAATATTGCAGTGGGGTTTTTAGTTAGTCACTAAAATGCGGAATTTTTAAATCAAAGTAGCTACGAAACGCAGTATTCTTCCCGATAGTCTATATATCCAGGGGTATCGGTCATACTCCATTTTTGTAATTCGTCTGCATTTTGATAGTGTACTCTCAAAATCCTTTTCTATATCACTGATTTGGGGGACTTCAAGCATATATGCCCCGCACTCGTAATGGAGATACAGACTTCGGTAATCGTAGTTTATGGTACCGACAATAGCGCGCTTACCATCAGCTACGGTATTTTTTGCGTGAATAAATCCGGGGATATATTCATACACCTCAACACCGATATCGAACAAATCTTTATAATAAGACCTTGCAAGGCAATATGCTGTTTTTTTATCGGGGATTCCCGGCAGGATTATTCTTACACGTACACCACGAGTTACAGCATAGTTCATTGCATCGTATATTGAATCGTCTATTACAAAGTACGGAGTCATTATATCCACATAGTCCTTGGCGGAATTCAATAAATCCACATATGCACACCGTCCCACAAGCATATTATCAAGAGGGGAATCGCCAAAGGGAACAACGTATCCCTTCGCCTCCGGCTCAGAATACTTTTCCGACTCACGCATAAATTTACCCGCATCTCCCTCATAGTCATCAGAGATTGTGTACCACATAGTCAGAAACATTTCCGTATAACCGCTTACACCCTCGCCTGTAAGCTTAATACCCGTATCCTTCCAATGACCGAATCTCACTATTTTATTTATATATTCATCAGCAATATTTACACCGCCTGAAAAGGCACATCGTCCGTCTATAACGAGGATTTTACGGTGGTCACGATTATTCTGATAGGTTGATAGCAGGGGCTGAAGGGGTGAGAATATACGACACTTTATACCCTTTTCCGTAAGTTCCTTATCATATTCCTTATCAACTATGCCCATACAACCCATACCGTCATACATTACACGCACATCAACGCCCATAGATGCCTTACGTATGAGTATCTCCTCTATACTACGCCACATATAACTTTTACGGTTTATAATAAAAAACTCAAGGAATATGAATTTCTCCGCTTTTTCAAGCTCCTCTATCATATCCGGGAACATATAATCCCCAAGGGAATAATATTTCACATCCGTGTTTTTAAATGCAGGACTTCCGCCTGTACGCGAGAGATACTTCACAAGTGAGGTATCAGCACCGCACTCGTCCATCTCCTCTATTAAATCTGAATCGTCCGAACGGTATCTGTCAAGTATTTTCTGTGCCTTTTGATGTGATTTACGGATATTGCCCGATATTACACCTGTATGTGTGTACAAATAGAAAAACCAGCCGAAATACGGCACAACGGCTATAAGCATTATCCAGGTTATCTTAAAGGCACTTTCCTCGTGACGGTTAACCTCAACAAGAATAAAGACCATACTGATAAGGTTTGACGCCATAAGAT
>CAKSGP010000136.1 GCA_934454745.1 uncultured Clostridia bacterium | reverse complement strand
TGATATTATGTTAAAGGCATGTATTGTCTGTGAGAGAGCAAGGACCATAAATGCCATTGTTTGTCCGCCTGCAATAGAACCGGTTGCGTTTTCACCAAGTACGAACCCAATAAGCGACAATACAGTAAACATAATTCCGTGCAATATAACGCGTATCCCGAGTCCATGAGCAAATATACCTTCGTTTTTCGACTTTGGTTTCTTGTCCATAACGTCATTTTCAACAGCTTCCATACCTAATGCAATAGCCGGTAAACTGTCGGTTACAAGATTTATCCATAAAAGTTGCATTGATAAGAAAGGAGTTTTGTGCCATAAAATCATTGCTGCAAATACAGTAATAACTTCTCCGATATTTGTACCCAGTAAGAAACCTATAACTTTACGTATATTTGCATATATGCCTCGTCCCTCGCGAATTGCATCAACAATTGTTGCAAAGTTATCATCAGTGATTGTCATATCAGCAGCGCCCTTTGCAACATCTGTGCCTGTAATCCCCATTGCACAGCCAATATCTGCCGCTTTTAAAGCAGGGGCATCGTTTACACCATCACCGGTCATAGCAACGACTTGTCCTTTTTTCTGCCACGATTTTACTATTCTGATTTTATTTTCCGGAGAAACTCTTGCATACAAAGATATTGTTGATATTGCGTTATCAAGCTCATCATCTGTCATATTGTCAAGCTCAGAACCTGTTATTGCCATATCGCCCTCAGATAGAATTCCGAGTTCGCGTGCTATTGCAGAGGCAGTAATAACGTGGTCGCCTGTAATCATAACAGGTTTTATGCCGGCTTTTTTACAAGTTGAAACGGCGACTTTTGCTTCAGGACGAGGTGGGTCAATCATTCCTACAAGTCCCATAAATTTTAGGTCGTTTTCAAGTTCAGACGGGGCAAGTTCTGCCGGTAAACGATCGATTTCCTTGTAGCCTATTGCAAGAACACGAAGGGCATCGCGGCTCATATTTTCATTGATTTTTTTTGCTTGTTCTATATCTCCGTCAATACAGAGATTTGACATAACATCAAATGCAGCTTTTACTATTACGATATTTTTCCCATTTGTGTACTCATACCAATTTCCGTAACCACAGCAATAGCGTTTCCGTAGGTTACAGAACAACCGGAAAATACCATATTTGAACGGTCGCCAAGAGGAGCATTTTCTGTAATTTGTGCGTCTGCAAATTTTTCTGCAGGAACAGATTCGCCTGTAAGAACGGATTCTTCACATTTAAGATTAACACTTTGGAGCAGTCTTGCATCAGCAGGGATAAAATCTCCGGCTTCAAGCTTTATTATATCACCCGGAACAAGATCTGATGCTTCGATTATATCTTCTTTTCCGTTTCTTATGACACGTGCGTGTGGTGCAGACATATTTTTTAATGCTTCAAGAGCTTTTTCTGCTTTGCTCTCCTGCATTACTCCCATTATTGCGTTTAGTATTACAATTGATAGTATCAATGCCGGTTCAAAAAATCACGAGGATTTCCCTCCATACAAGCAATAACAAATGAAACGGCGGCAGCAGCGATAAGTATTAAGATCATAGCGTCCTTAAACTGATCGCAAAAACGCTGGAAATTGGTTTTCTTTTTCTTTTCATTAAGCCGGTTACTGCCGAATGTCTGGTGCAGTTGTGCGACTGCTTTATTGTCTAAACCGTGGGTTTCATGGGTTTTAAGATGATTTATGACATCTTCTTTTGATAAATTGTAATATTCCAATTACAAAACCTCCTTTTGTAATTTTTGTTTGCGGATAAATAAAAAAGACGATAACTATCCGCTTTAGCAGATAAGTCTCGTCAATTAAGATAATGCCAGGAAACAATTCCGAGATCGTTGGCTATCATCGCACTTTTTGTGCTGACTACTCCCTTATTTACGGCTATAATAACATATAATGGATAATATTTCAATAGAAAAATTTATTTTTTAAAATTAATTTACAATCATTTTCCAAATTTTCTATTGATAAAAATATCTTAATATGTTAGAATCTAATTTGATAAAAATTAAATACGAGGGATTAGAAATGGGTTATTCAGAAAACTTTTATATAGGTTACAGCAATGTAAATAAAGATTTAGAACTTTCAGACAGTGGAATTTTGAAAATTTTTGAGGATATTGCCACAATGCACAGCGAGGCGGCAGGTGACGGGATGAGAGATACTGATTCACGGTGGTTTCTAACATCATACAAAGTGAAAATCAATAAACGTCCCGTGCTTAGTGAAAAAGTAAAATGTACTACCTGGAGCCGTGATATGAAGGGTTTTACTGCAAGCCGTGAATTTGAGATTTATAATTCTTTGGGCGAGATTTCAATTTGCGGTCTGTCAAACTGGGCAAGAATAGATACAAAAACAGGCAAGCTTGAACGGCTTACACATGAGCTTGGAAAGCGTTACGGTATGGAAAAGGACAGGGCAAATTTTGAAAGCCCCTGGATTTCAAAGATCAAAGAGCCTGATGAATATCAAATAACAAAAGACTACTATATTGACCGTAATTTCATTGACTCAAACAATCATATGAACAATGTCTGCTATCTTGACCTTGCAAAATGTATTTTGCCGGATAGTGTGTACGAAAAACCTGCCGAGGGATTTGAAATAATTTACCGCAAGGCGGTTATGTACGGAACTACGGTTAAGTGTTGTTACGGTACAGACGGAAAATCCCACACAGTAGCCATACAGTGTGATAATGAGGTTATGGCGATAGTGAAATTTTATTAAGGCGGTGATGAGATGCGTATATTAGGCATAGACTTTGGAGATTCAAGAGTCGGTGTTGCGGTTACTGATCCTTTAGGAATAACTGCACAAGGAGTGGGTACCATAAAAAACGGCGGTGTGAAAAAGCTTATGGTGGAGCTTGATGGCATAATAAAGCAATATAATCCCGAGGAGATTGTAATAGGTATGCCGAAAAATATGGATGGAACAGAAGGTTTCCGTGCAGAGGCAACATATAAATTTGCAAGACGACTTGGGGAGATATACAGCGGTAAAATAGAATTTGTGGATGAACGTCTTACAACTGTCGGTGCAACGCAATTTCTTAACACAACAAACACAAGAGGGGACAAACGGAAGAGTGTTATAGATACTGTTTCGGCGTGCCTTATTCTTGAAACATATATGAAACGAAAAAATAACAGTTGACAATTAGTATCAAATATATTAGAATAATAGTACCAAAACATTTAGAAAGGTAAACTGATATGGAAAACAACATTATTTTATTAGAAGACGAAAACGGCGTAGAAATCGAATTTGAAGTGATTGATGTATACGAGTTTGAAGGCGAAACATTTTTTGCTATGGTTGAGTGCCTGCCTGAGGAAGAGCAGACAGACGATCTTGAAGTGCTTATAATGAGAGTCGAGGGAGATATTAACGGTGATGATGCAGAGCTTGTTAATATTGAGGACGAGGATTTGCTTAAGCGTGCATTTGATGAGTTTGTAAGACGTGATGAGGAAGCTCTGCAAGGTGAATAACTTGTAACGCAATTGTAAAGAAATACCACTTGTATTTTAACATAAAATGTGGTATACTCTTATTAAAGAAAAACCCCCTGAGGTTTCACGTATAAGAACCGTTTTTTTTACCAACACATCATATAAGGGATGCTTACTCCGACAAGCGGCGCACATGCCTCCTTTCACATTAGTGACTGCCAGTGGACTTGTAAAGCTTTTGGGAAGCAACCCACCTGGATATTCCAGGTAGAAACTCCGGTTCGACACCACGGTTACTTTGGGGTCTTTTTTTTTAATTTTTTTCGATTTTGCTTTACAAAACGGCAAAAAAAGGATATAATAGAATACAGATACTTCTGCAAAAAGGAGAATGCTTAGTATGGCATATATTATAGACAAAATAATAATGATACCTATGGTGCTGATAGCTTTGATGTTTCATGAGCTTGCGCACGGCTGGGTATCAATAAAGCTGGGTGACCCGACACCGAGGATGCAGGGCAGAATGACACTTAATCCTTTGGCACATCTTGATCCTGTCGGTACGCTGTTAATGATTCTTACGGGATTTGGCTGGGCAAAACCGGTACAGATTAATCCAAGATATTATAAGGACCCCAAAAAAGGCATGGCACTTACTGCTTTGGCAGGACCCCTTACAAACTTTTTGCTTGCAGTTATTGCAATGCTTTTGTACGGTATAATATTTGTAATAATGGTAAAAACAGGCTTGTTTGTGAATTCAATCAATGCTATGGCAAGACTACTGATGCAATTTGTTACACTTAATCTCTGCTTTATGGTATTTAATTTTATACCCATACCTCCTCTTGACGGCTCAAGAATTTTAGGTATATTTCTATCCAACAGTGCGTATTTCAAGCTTCAGCAGTATGAGAGATACAGCTTTATTGCAATAATTCTGCTATCGGCAACAGGTGCTTTTGACAGGATAATCGGAACGGGTGTATATTCGGTATTCAATCATTTATTAATATGGCTTAACAAACTTGTGGAATTGGTGATATAATGGAGGAATTGAAATACAAGCTTGAAAGCTTTGAAGG
>CAKSGP010000135.1 GCA_934454745.1 uncultured Clostridia bacterium | reverse complement strand
GCATAACTCACGGTTCGAAATCATGTCAACTGAAAATTAAAGCAGATAAGATTTTCGATGATATTAAGCTTGGTGATAGTGTTGCGGTTAACGGAGTCTGTCTTACAGTTTCAGAGTTAAATCCGCCCTGCTTTACTGCCGATGTTATGGCAGAAACAGTACGCCGTACAGGCCTTGGTTCTCTAAAAAAGGGTTCAAATGTAAATCTTGAACGTGCTATGATGCTTGGCGGAAGATTTGGCGGACATATAGTTACAGGTCATATTGACGGAACAGGGACTGTAACAAATATGACAGTTGAGGATAATGCAGTACTTGTTACAATTACGGCTGATAGCAAGATTATGGAATATATAGTTAATAAAGGCTCAATAACTCTTGACGGCATAAGCCTCACAATTGCAAGTTTAGAAAATGATCGCTTTACGGTATCGGTTATTCCTCATACCGGAAGAGAAACAACTCTGTTAGACAAAAAAACAGGAGAAAAGATCAATATAGAATGTGATATAATCGGGAAATACGTGAAGAAGTTCAATTCTGATACAAAAAGCGGAATAACAATGGATTTCTTAAAAGAAAACGGTTTTTAAGAGAGGTGTAGACGATGAAATTCGATACAATAGAACAGGCACTTAATGATTTGAAGAATGGAAAAGTGATACTTTGTACAGATGATGAAAACCGTGAAAATGAAGGTGATTTAATCTGTGCGGCAGAATTTGCAACAACAGAAAACGTAAACTTTATGGCCTGTGAGGCAAAGGGTTTGATCTGTATGCCAATGAGCAAAGAGTATATAGATAAGCTTAGCTTGCGTCCTATGGTTGCAAATAACAGCGATAATCACGAAACGGCATTTACAGAATCTATTGACTATATAGATACAACAACAGGTATAAGTGCAGAGGAAAGAGGATATACAGCAAGAATGACGGTATCTGATAATGTATCACCTTGTGATTTCAGACGTCCCGGACATATGTTTCCTCTTGAGGCAAAACAGGGTGGTGTCTTAGAGCGAAACGGACATACAGAAGCAACTGTTGATTTGTGTAGATTGGCAGGGCTTAAAACAGTCGGACTTTGCTGTGAAATAATGCGTGAGGACGGAACTATGATGCGAGGTCCGGAGCTTACGGAATTTGCAAAAAAGCATAAGCTTACATTTATATGTATAAAGGATTTACAATCATATAAACGACGCAAAGAAATTTTTATGGTACACGAAGCTATGGCGAAGCTACCAACAAAATACGGAGAATTTGAAATTCACGGCTATACAAATTCTATAACCGGCAAATCTCATGTTGCACTTGTAAAAGGTGATGTATCAGACGGGAACCCTGTACTATGCCGTGTACATTCCGAATGTATGACAGGTGATGTGTTCGGCTCCTGCCGATGCGATTGCGGTGAACAGCTTGCAGAGGCAATGAAGGCAATCGAAAAAGAGGGCAGGGGAGTTATTGTATATCTCCGCCAGGAGGGCAGAGGTATAGGTCTTATTAACAAAATAAAGGCCTACACTCTTCAGGAAAACGGCTTTGATACAGTTGAGGCGAATGTAGAGCTTGGCTTCCCGCCTGATCTGCGTGATTACAGCGAAGGAGCACAGATTTTGCGTGATCTTGGTGCATCAAAGCTGAAAATAATGACAAATAATCCTGATAAGATAACAGACTTGTCTGATTACGGCATCGAAATAACAGAGCGTGTGCCGATAAAAATTCCGGCTAAAAAGGAAAATGAGTTTTATCTCAAAACAAAACAGAACAAAATGGGACATTTATTTAAATATTAAGGGAGGAAAATAAAATGAATGTACTTGAAGGTAAATTAAATGGTGAAGGTTTAAAGATTGCATTAGTTGCATCAAGATTTAATGAGTTCATTACATCAAAACTTATAGGCGGTGCAGAGGACTGTCTGAAACGTCATGGCGTTAGTGATTCTGATATCACTCTTGTGTGGGTACCTGGAGCATTTGAAATTCCTGTACTTGCAAAGAAGCTTGCAGAGTCGGGTAAATATGATGCCGTTATATGCCTTGGCGCAGTTATAAGAGGTGCAACATATCATTATGAAATGGTATGTAACGAAGCTGCAAAGGGTATAGCACAAGCATCAATAGCAACAGGTGTTCCCGTACTGTTCGGCGTTATAACAACCGATACTATTGAGCAGGCAATTGAGCGTGCCGGAACAAAAGCAGGAAATAAAGGCTATGACTGTGCAATGTCCGCGATTGAAATGGCAAATGTTTTCAAAAATATCTAAAAGGATAATATTATGCAAAAGAAAATTCTGAGTTTAATAAACACAACAGCCGGTCAGCTTATATTTTCACTTCTGTCCGGACTTGGATATTTCTTGATTATATCCGGCTGGATACTTGATTTATCCCGTGGAATATGGTTGATTTTAATGTATGTTGCACCGATTGTAATCTGCGGTGCGGCGTTAGTTATAATAAAGCTTATAAAACAAGCAAGAGAGGCTGATAATGAAAAAAATATATTACGTATTTTCTGGCTTCATATTGCAGTTATTGTAATCGGCGTTGTATTTGCAATCATAAACTTCAAGTAAAAAATACTCCTCAGGCATTTTTGCCATTGAGGAGTATTTTTTACTTGAATAAATTATCACCAATTTCTGTTACATCACCGGCACCCATTGTAAAAATAATATCACCTGGGGATGCAGTTTCTTTTATATATTTTTCAATATCCGAAAAGCTGTCAATGTATTTTGCATTAACACCTTTTGCTTTAATTTCCTCTGCAAGTCTCTCAGGGTCAGTAACACCGTCATATACCTCGCGTGCGGCGTATATATGAGTGAGAATCAACTCATCAGCATCATCAAATGCAGTTAAAAACTCATTCCATAATGTACGTGTGCGTGAATAAGTATGCGGTTGGAAAATACATATTATACGCTTAGGATTAAACTTCTTGGCTGCTTTTAGTGAGGATTTGATTTCTGTGGGATGATGTGCATAATCATCTATTATAACTGCATCATTTATTATGCCCTTTTTCTCAAATCTTCTGTGAGTACCTTTAAAAGTTTCAATGCCCTTTGAAGCAACCTCCGCATCAATCCCTAAAAGTGAACATACAGCAATCGTTGCAAGGGAGTTTAAAATATTATGATCACCTGTAACATTCAGTGACATCTTAGTTAAAAACTCGCCCTTTTTATAAACATCAAAAGACGGATAACCTGAGTGATATACTATGTTTTGAGCATAGTAGTCATTAAGAGAACTCATACCATAGGTTATTATATTAAGCCCTGAGCCGTCAAGTGCAATTTTTATGTTTTCGTCCTCACCGTAGGCAACGACTGAGCCGATGCCCCTTGTAAGTTCTGCGTAGCTTCTGAAGCTTTCGCGTATCATTTCTATGCCTGTAAAAAAGTCAAGATGATCTTCTTCAATATTTGTTATCAAAGCGATAGTAGGGTAGAACTTTAAAAAGCTGTTTGTATATTCGCAAGCCTCTGTTACAAACATATCCGATTTACCGCATCTGATATTTCCGCCTATTAAGTCAAGTTCTCCGCCCACAGATATTGTAGGATCAGTATCAGCATAAATCAATGCGTGTGCAAGCATTGAGGTGGTTGTGGTCTTTCCGTGAGTTCCTGCAACACCTACTGCATTTTTATAATTTTTCATCAATGCCCCAAGAAATTCGGCACGGTCAATCAACATAATCCCACGTTCTTTTGCCGCCTTCATTTCAGGGTTATCAAATTTAACCGCAGCGGTATGGACAACTAAATCCGCATCGCCTAAATTATCTGCATTATGTCCTTCATAAATTATTGCACCCTCGTTTTCCAGCTTTTGGGTAATTAGTGTCTTAGAACGGTCACTGCCTGTAACTTTATATCCGTCCGCAATTGCAATATGCGCAAGCCCACTCATACTGATACCGCCAATACCAATAAAGTGGATGTGTGCATTTCTTTTCAAATTGTTTATTTCAAAATTTTGCATAGTTTATCCTTCCAAACTGTATAAATGAAAAACCTCTGTTCAATCATTATATACCAATTCTACAAAAACTTAAACTGTTTTTGTGCATTTTTTATATTCTTGACAAAAAAAAGCCAAAAAATAAAAAAATTTTGAAATAAATATACAAAAAAAGCTTGACAAATACAGAAAAATGAGATAAAATGATACAGTAATCTGATATGAATACATAGTAAGTCCCATATGTGATTCGGCATCACTGGAAAGACTACAAGCAAAAATATTACATTGTAAGGGAAGGTGGTGAAAATCTTGGAGATTACGGACATCAGAATTAAAAAAATTATGACTGAAAATTCTGTTGAAACTAAAATGAAGGCAGTAGTATCTGTAACCTTTGACGACGTATTTGTGGTACATGACATCAAGATTATCGAAGGGCAGGAAAAACTGTTTACGGCTATGCCCAGTAGGAAAACTCAGGATGGAGAATTTAAAGATATAGCACACCCGATAAATCGCGAAATGCGTCATAAACTTGAAGATGCAATTCTTGCAGAGTATCGGAACGTTTTAGAACAATCTGTTGAAGAATAAGT
>CAKSGP010000134.1 GCA_934454745.1 uncultured Clostridia bacterium | reverse complement strand
GTACGCTTTCGGAAACCGCATACGATTCCGCGGGACGAGTTTCGCGGCAGACCTACGGAAACGGAAGATATATTGATTTCACCTACGATAACCTTGACCGCATAACCTCAAAGGTGTATAATAACAGCAGTAATGATAAGGCGGTTTATTATTACGGAACCAACGGGAAGCTATCGCATACAGTGGACTTTGCAGCCAACACCCATACCAAATATATTTATGATCTTGCGGGAAGAATTGTTGAGCAAAAGGTCTACAGTGGCACCGACCTTTTAGGTATAAATCTGCTAAGCTCGGTTAAGTATAAATATGCGGAAAAGACAGGAAAGACCGAAAGCATAACATATGGCACCGCGGTAGGCAGTCAGGATTATATTTATACCTACGGAAGTATTGCGGCGGGAACAAATCCCGACGCAGTTTACGGGGTAACGTATAACGGAAACCGTCATATTGAATACAGCTACGACGGATTAGGCAGAATTACCGAACGAAAGCTTAATGTGCCGAACCAAAGCTATACATACGCCTATAAAGCGGGCGGACACGGCACGGACAGCACCACCACGCTTGTGGAAAGCGTAACCACGGGCGGTATAACCACGAGCTATGTCTATGACCAAAACGGCAATATTACCGAGATTAAGCGTAACGGCGTAACGGTTGAAAGCTATACCTATGACAGCCTGAATCAGCTTAAAACCGTAACAAGGAACGGTGTTACGACCGAATACACTTACTCGAACGGTAATATAACCGAGGTAAAGCAAAACGGCGAAACGGTAAAAAGCTATGCCTACGGCAACAGTAATTGGAGAGATTTGTTGACCGAGTATAACGGTCAGACGATTACCTGTGACCAAATAGGGAATCCCCTTACCTACCGCGGCAAAAATATGACATGGCAGAACGGCAGAAGGCTTGCGGGAATAACGGATGAAAACAATACAATCGCCTACGCTTACGACGCGGACGGCAACCGTATTTCAAAAACCGTAAACGGGGTTACTACCGATTATGTTGTAATCGACGGCACTCTCGCGGGCGAAATTAAAGGTGGTAACAAGCTTGCTTTCCTGTATGATGAAAGCAAAACAAAATATGGCTTTGTGTATAACGGAGCAACGTATTTCTATAACCTTAATCTACAGGGCGACGTGGTCGGAATATATGACGGCACAGGCGCCGAGGTCGTAAACTATACCTATGACGAGTGGGGCAAGATATTATCTGTAACAGGTACGCTCGCAGGCACAATAGGACAAATAAACCCCATCCGCTACCGCGGGTATTACTATGATAGCGAAACAGGATTCTACTTAACAGGTACAAGATACTACGATCCGGAAATTGGTAGGTTCATCAACGCTGATGGAGAAATATCGGATGTAGGCGGAAATATTTTAGGATATAACCTTTTTGCATACTGTTTTAACAACCCCGTTAACATGGATGATCCAACAGGACAATGGCCGAAGTGGTTAACGGGTGCATTAAATGTAGTTAGCGGTGTTGCACAAATGGCCGCGGGAGCTGCTTTAGGTGCTTTTACAAGTTGGACTGGCGTTGGAGCTGTAGCAGCAGGATTTTTGATTGTTAACGGTGCGGCTACAGCTACACAGGGGATAGGTCAAATAGTCAACGATGTCACCAAAACCAATGTGTTGAGAGAAGATAACATTGTCAGGACAGCCGTTAAGGATGTAGGACGTGCAATAGGAGGAGATACTGGAGCCAAAATAGCCGGCGGTGCATATGATGTTGCCGCAGTTGCAGCAAATCTATATGCCGGAAAGGTTGGATTACAACAAACAGGGTTGGCACCAATAAAAGTTAATATTAACAAGGTCTTAAATAATCCAATGGATGAATTTGTCACTTGTGGACCTGCGCCGGGTGTTATAAGTGATTACTGTCGTTCAATTCCTCTAAATGGGTATGGAAAAATTTATGCAACTCAATTGCCAAATGGCTTTTATCAGTTGGCTAATGGACATCATCGAGTAGCTGCATTAAGAAGTCTAGGCATCACAAAGTTAACTTTTACTTTTTATACTCAGCCAAAGATCAGAGTGGTTTTCAAGAAACATTTCTTCAAAGATTTGTTTTCAGGAAAATCAGCAGTTAGTAAGTTTTTGAAATTGCAGAAGGCGATCAATAAGTATGGCTACACCAGTTATGATTTATCATAAAGCATATTATATTGTTTTTGCAAACTTCCACTCCACGATAACTTCTTGCTGTTTTTTACCATCAACTGTTTCTAAACTGCTGATTTCAATTTTGCTTATCAGCTTGTTTAGGACGAATGGTGTTAATTCAGTAACATTTAGGTACTCTTTGACGGTCTCTCTGAATTGTTCAATTGATATTTCAGTATTATGTTGCTGTGAAATTTTAGATTGCAAGGCAGAAAGTTTCTGCTCTAACATTTCTTGCTCTGCCTGAATATCTTTCATCAGCATTTCATAGTTACGATCATCAATAATACCGTCAGCGTGACTGTCGAATAGCTTTCGCACTTTACCGGACAATTCTGCCATCCGTTTTTCAATAGAATACTTTTCCTTTTGAACAGAATCGGATGGCAGATTGTCGGCGGTTTTAATCTGCACAAGGTCATAAAACTCCTCGTCATTTTCTACCGCCTTGGTAAGCTGTTGTATTCGTTCCAAAATATTTTGGTATAACACCGTATAGGAAATTTGGTGCGGCTTTGGACATTTATCGGGATTGAGATAGTGATTATTGCAACGGTAGTGGTGATAATACTTTTCGTTTCGCTGTTTTGTTCCCATACAAAGACGGCTACCGCAATCGGCACAGAACACCATTCCTCTGAATATATTTTCAAAATTATGGTGCGGTGCTTTGTGACGAGCGTGGACAAGCTGTTGAACAGTCAGCCAGTCCCCACGGTCAATAATGGCTTGATGGGTGTTTTCAACCACAATACGCTCGCTATGGGGCAGCATAACTCTTTGTTTTGTTTTGTAGTTTGCAACCTCTGCCTTGTGGTTTACCATATCACCGACATAAACCCGATCTTTCAGAATGGTCTGCACCGTTTCATAACACCAACGGCTTTTGCCGTCTTTTAAGTATCGTGTAAAGCGTGTATCACCCTGCTGATACTTGTAAACACCGGGAGTAATAACACCCTCTGTGGTCAAAATTTCGGCTATTTTCTTTGCACTATAGCCCAATAAGGACAATGCAAAGATACGGCGCACAATATCCGCCGCAGGCTCGTCAACAATCAGCAGATTGCGATTTTCGTGGCAAGGCATATACCCGAATGGTGCTTGTGAACTGATAAACAGTCCGTTTAAGGCTCTTTGTCTTTTGGCAGACTTCACCTTTCGGGATAAATCTTTAGCGTACATATCGTTGAGAATATGTCGAAAGGGTGCAATATCGTTATCATCCCGATTGCTGTCAAAAGCATCGTTTACAGCGATATAACGGACACGCTTTTTTGCAAAGTAGATTTCGGTATAATATCCCGTTTGAATGTAATCTCGACCTAGCCGTGATAAATCCTTGGTTATAACCATATTGACAGTACCGTTGTCAATATCGGTAAGTAACCGCTGAAAATCGGGACGGTCAAAATTCAAACCAGAATAACCGTCATCAACATAGAAATCGTGAATCAAATAACCGTTTTCTCTGCAAAAGCGTTCAAGCAAGGACTTTTGCGTTTGTATGCTGGAGCTGTCGCCGTTTCGGTCATCATCGTCCTTGGATAAACGGCAGTAAAGAGCCGCTTTGTAAATTTTGTTGTCAATTCGATGTGTCATATTTACCTCCTGTAAATGACAGCACAGATTTGAATTTGACAATCGGCTCTTTCAGTATATCGCAGGACTGTTGTCGCGTCCAGACATTTCCGGTTTTGCTTTGTAAACTTTGCACGACCATTTCTGCAAATAATTCTTTAGCGGATACCGTTCCGATGTATCGGTCAATGCTTATAATTTTCACGTTGCTTTTACCCATAATCATTTCCTCTGCATTTATTTGAGAAAAACACTCCCTCACATAATGCACTTAAAAGGGCGTTTTTTAGGGGTAAAATGCGAAAAAATTAAGGTATGACAAATGTATGATGAGAAAAGAAGAAATCATACCGTCAAAAATGCAGTTGCAAACACTGTTTGCAAGGTGTAATTCGGCCGAAAGTATGAGGGCTATTCCTGCCTTGACTTTATTTTCAAGCAAAAATGACGGGTATATATAATTTTTTCTCTCATATAACATTAAGATTATATTTATATATTAAAGGCGGTTCAAATTGAACTGCCCCCTAGTTCAATTTGAACTGGGGGGTAAAAAAACAAGCCACAAATAAATGTGACTTGTCTAAAAACTTAATATTGCCGATTGTCGTTCTGTGCTGACTTTTCTTTGTATTTGTTATAATAATGTGATATAATTAGGTTGTCAATGTTGTGCGGTACGATACCGAGACAGGCTTCTACTATCTCCAATCCCGCTACTACGATCCCGAAACGGGTAGGTTTATTAATGCGGATGGAATTTTAGGCGCTAACGGTGATATTCTTTCGTACAATCTTTTCGCCTACTGTTCAAATAATCCGATTAACTTTTCAGATCCAA
>CAKSGP010000133.1 GCA_934454745.1 uncultured Clostridia bacterium | reverse complement strand
CAAAAATATACTGTGCACCAGGCAACGGCGGTATTTCAAAGCTTGCAGAATGTGTAAATATCAATGCAACAGATATTGAGTCTATGGTTGCATTTGCAAAGGAAAAGGAAATTGACCTTGTTATGGTTGCACCTGATGATCCGTTGGTTCTCGGTATGGTAGATGCAATGGAGGAAGCAGGAATACGTGTATTCGGTCCACGTAAGAATGCGGCTATTATTGAAGGGAGTAAGGTGTTCTCAAAGGACCTTATGAAAAAATACAACATTCCCACTGCCGGATATGAAGTGTTTGACAATTCAAAGGCTGCAATAGAATATCTTAAGTCACAAAACTCCTACCCTGCTGTTATAAAAGCAGAGGGACTGGCACTTGGAAAAGGCGTTATAATAGCACAAAACGAAGCTGAAGCCATTTCGGGAATACACGAAATAATGGACGATAAAAAGTTCGGAGCAAGCGGTAACCGTGTAGTTATTGAGGAATTTTTGACAGGTCCTGAGGTTTCCGTTCTTGCCTTTACAGATGGAAAGACCGTTAAGCCTATGGTATCGGCTCAAGACCACAAACGTGCTTATGACAATGATAAAGGTCCTAACACAGGCGGTATGGGTACATTCTCACCCTCACGTCTTTATGACGATAACAAGGCTATGGAATGTATGGAAAATATATTTATCCCTACAATTAATGCTATGAATAGCGAGGGCAGGCCATTTAAGGGTGTACTGTATTTTGGACTTATGATGACAGATAAGGGCGTTAAGGTTATAGAGTATAACTGCCGTTTCGGTGACCCTGAAACCCAGGTAGTTCTCCCCCGTCTTAAGACCGATCTTGTTGATATTATGAATGCTATAATTGACGAAAAGCTTGATGATATTAATATAGAGTGGGCAGACAATGCCGCAGTATGCGTTGTTATGGCATCAGGCGGATACCCTGTTTCTTACGAGAAGGGACATATTATATCAGGTATTGAGGACGCTGAAGCAATGGATAACGTTACTGTTTTCCACGCAGGAACAAAAATCGAAGATGGCAAATTCACCAATGCCGGAGGCCGTGTTTTAGGAGTCACTGCAACTGATGATAATCTTGACAAGGCAATTGAACGTGCGTATCAGGCAGTAGACAAAATTTCCTGGAAAGACGAATTCCACAGAAACGATATCGGTATAAAGTAATTTATCGAAAGGTATTAAGAATATGAGAAATGACTATATCTCTTGGGATGAATATTTTATGGGTATTGCACTTTTGAGTGCAATGCGTTCAAAGGACGAAAACACACAGGTTGGTGCCTGTATAGTAGATGATGAAAATAAGATTCTGTCTTTAGGCTATAATGGTATGCCTATCGGCTGTAAGGACAGCGAAATGCCTTGGAAACGACAGGGTGCTCCCCTTGACACTAAGTATATGTTTGTATGTCACGCTGAATTTAATGCCATACTAAACAGCTCTGCACCAACTCTTAAGGGTTCCAGGATCTATGTCACTCTGTTCCCCTGCAATGAATGTGCAAAGGCAATTATCCAAAGCGGGATAAAAGAAATTGTATATCTGTCCGATAAATACAGCGGGACCGATTCCGAACTTGCAGCAAAGCGTATGTTTGATATGACAGGTGTTACATATAGACAATATGAGCCTACCGGTAACGAAATATCATTAAGCTTATGAGGTATTATGATGGAATTTAAAGAAATTATAACAGGTACAGAGGATATTTATTCAGGTCGTGTTTTTGACGTTAAAAAGAACACCGTAAAGCTAATAAACGGACAAGAAGTCACAAGAGAGCAAATTATCCATCACGGCGGTGTCGGAATACTTGCATTGGATCCTGATGGTATGGTATTTATGGTAAGACAGTATCGTTCAGGTGTCGGTATCGTTACTTTAGAAATACCGGCAGGAAAGCTTGAAAAAGGTGAAGATCCTTATGATGCGGCAATGCGTGAACTCCGCGAGGAAACAGGCTATAAAACAGATAAGTTAAAAAGCCTTGGAGATTGTATTCCAACCCCCGCATACTGCAGTGAAGTGATTCATTTGTACCTTGCCGATAATCTCGAATTCTGCGGTCAGGACCTTGATGAAAACGAATTCCTTACCGTTGAAAAATACCCCCTTGATACACTTTATCAAATGATTATGAACAATGAAATAACCGACAGTAAATCAGTTATTGCGATACTGAAGGCAAAAGCAATGCTATAATAATAACCGCCAAAAATTGGCGGTTATTATTATATGTTTAAGGCACTTATAAAGACTCTAAAAACTTGACAAACCCTTTATTTGATGTTATACTTTTTACTGAATATCTATGGATTTTTTACATATAATTTCTCATAAGGAGATGATTAGCATTTTTAAACGAACTATTTCTATTTTACTTTCTCTCTCACTTGTAGGTACGACAATTATTACCGCTTGTGCCGCTGATAATTACAATTGGGCAAAAACCGAGATAGAATATTGTAAAGAGAACAATATTATGACAGGCGATGAATTCGGAAATCTAAATCCAGGCGGTACGCTGACACGTGCCCAGATGGCAAAAATGCTTACAGAATCATTTAACTTAACCTATGACGAGGATGCAACATTTAATGATATTGACAGTGATGACTGGTATTATAAATACGCAAAGTCTATAAAATCATCAATGACAGCTCCAGGATTAAATTTCTATCCCAATGAAGCTGTTACACGCGAGGAATTTGCATCAACCCTTGTGCTTGCATCAGGATTAAAATCATCGTCCTTATGCTATCTACGCATACTAAGCGATAACTTCTATGATGCAGACGATGTAAGTACAAAATATAAAACACTTCTTTCTGTTGCAGTTGAGCGTGCGTACTATCGTGGCTCGGATTATTACCTCCGCCCCAAAGATACCCTGAAGCGTGCTGAAGTATGTGCAATGCTATATCGTGTGCTTGAAAAGCAAAAAGGATACCTCTCAATCACACGTTACGATTTAGGTGTTCCCGAAACGAATACACCTATTATGGGAGAAAGCACCATATCTATGGAATCTGCAATAGAATGGGCAAAAGCAAATGATGCTTCGGATTTATTTATTGATGCTGCTCAGTATTATTGGAAATACGGTGAGCTTACCGGTATACGCCCCGAAGTCCTTTATGCTCAGGCGGCAAAGGAAACAGGCTACGGCAGATATGGTGGCAGAGTATTACCTGAAATGAACAATTTTGCCGGTATAAAAAAATACGGCGCGACAGGTGATGCAACAGAGGATCACGAAACCTTTGAAACTCGTGATGACGGTGTTCGCGGGCACTTTAATCATATGAGTGCATACGTCGGCACAGATCCAATCGGTGAGGTTCACGGCAGATATAACTCCGTTAAATCGCTTTCCTGGGCAGGGACTGTGAAATACGTTGAGGACCTTGGCGGCAGATGGTGTCCCGATCTGTACTATGGTTATGCAATCGTTAAAGACTTACTGAATAAAATGGAGAAATGCTAAAGATGTTAGACATTAATATATTGATTTCACAAATGATTATACTGTTTTTGTTACTCGCCTTGGGTTATGTTATCTACAAACTCAAAGTGGTTGACGATGCCTTTTCAAAAACTCTTAGCAAGCTTGTTATCCAGGTTACAACGCCTGCAATGATTCTCGCTTCAGTACTTAATCTTACAGAGCGTCAGGAGCTTTCTGATGTACTTTTAGCACTTGTCATTGCAGCAGTATTGTTCTTTATCATACTGCCTGTTATCGGCTTTTTGATTGCAAAATTATTTCATATAGAAAAAAGAAACGTGGGCCTATATACTTTTATGATGACATATTCAAATGTCGGATTTATGGGCTTTCCCATTATCGATGCACTTATAGGACCTGTGGGACTTTTTTATGCAGCAATATATAATTTGATGTTTAACATCTCCATATTTACCTTTGGAATATGGCTTATTAACAAGGATAAAAATGATGGTCCAAAATTCAATTTTAAGCTAATTTTAACACCGGGTGTAATAGTTGCGGTTATTGCCCTTGCAGTTTATTTTATGAACATAAAGGCTCCTGACCTAATTTGTAATGCGGTTGATACGGTAGGCTCTCTCACCTCCCCTGCCGCTATGCTTATCATTGGTTTTACACTTGCAAAAATGGATATAAAAAATATTTTCTCTGACTATAAGATATATATATGGACCATTATAAGACAAGTTATTGTGCCTCTTCTTTTATGGGTTTTGCTATCCTTTATCATAAAGAACGAAACAATGCTTATGGTAACCTTTATACTATTTGCCATGCCTGTTGCTAATAATTCGGTACTATTTTCGAATATGTATGATGGCGATGCAGAGCTTGCGGCAAGGTCTGTGTTTATAACTACACTCTTTTCGCTTATAACCGTACCCTTGTGTGTATGGCTGATACAATTTATCTAAAAGGAATTGAATTAAATGGCTGTTGGAATTATCGCTGAATTCAACCCGTTCCATAACGGGCATAAATATCTCATAGAAACTGCAAAGCAAATAACCCAAGAACCGATTGTGGTTATTATGAGTGGTTCCTTCGTTCAGCGTGGCGGAATATCCGTTACGAACAAACTGACACGTGCCGATGCCGCAGTTACAAATGGTGCTGACC
>CAKSGP010000132.1 GCA_934454745.1 uncultured Clostridia bacterium | reverse complement strand
GGGGACTGTTGATATCTCTGCTGATGATGCATCAGTTAAAACTCTTGTTATCCCCACAGACGAGGAAATGATGATAGCAATTGATACAGAGCGATTAGCAAAATAATTATATCAAAAATCACCGCAGGGAGGTATTTCCTTGCGGTGTTTTTTATTTGACATAAAGGAGTTAATATGGTATAATATACACAAATATTCAAGAAAGGACGTTGTATATGAAAAAAAGTCTTATTGCATCCGTTATTGCCGCAATAACATCTCTAACTGCCCTTATGCCAATTAATGCAGCAAACGAAAACTGGCGGGACCCCTTTGTGACACGCATAATGAAAACAATTTCACAGGACCCCACATATACAGATGCTGTATTGACCGACCTTGACCGAAACGGAATCCCCGAAGTGTTTATAATCAAAAAAGGTACCTACGGCAAAATTGGCACAGGCTTTACAATGACTGACAACACTATTACCGAAATCGGAACACCTCAGAACATTATCGGCGAATGTCTTGAAAATATAGATGTTTATGTAAAGAACGATACGTATATATTTGTGGGTGCAGAGGTTCCCAGATATGCTTCAACTATTATGTATTATAAGCTGACACTTGCAAACAACAAATTGACAGCAACACGTATAAATAAAAAGGACGTAAGTCCTTACGAAAATATTACATACGTTGATAAATACAGTAATAACTTACTTGAAAACGGCTATCCAAACCGAAATAAAATTATAGATTTTATTTCAAGCTACGATATGGTTAACGAAATTTCAGCAACACGCTCCGTTGCCAATTTGTTAGTGAACGGAGAAAGCGTCAGTATCACAGGCTATACAGTAAACGATTCAAACTACTTTAAGGTTAGAGATATTGCAATGCTGTTACGCCGTACCCCGGCAAAGTTCAATGTTTCCTGGGATAGTTCCTTAGCTGCTATTATGATTGATACACATAACGATTACGTCCCCATCGGTGGCGAGCTTTCAAGTACCATTGATCAGGATATGAACGTTGTTGAAAACAGCACGCCCATATATGTTGACGGTCGCAGAACTGCAATTACAGCATACAATATTAACGGCAGTTCATATTTTAAAATACGTGATATTGCAGATGCCGCAGGCTTTGAAATCCAATGGGACGGCGGTTCACAGACTATAAATGTTATAACAGAATAAAAAATGGAGGTGTCACACCTCCATTTTTATTCTTCCATTTCATCTTCTTCAAATAGCGGTTTTTCAATACTCTCCACCTTATCGAGTTTTCTTACAATAGCACGTGTTCTTACGCCTACAAGCTTATCAAGTTCATCATTTGCCTGTGTCAGGCGTTTTTGAGTTGCAGTAAGAATTGACTCGAATTTCTCAAATTCTGTCTTTACAGCACCTAAAACCTCCCAGACCTGAGATGTCTGCTTCTGTATTGCAAGAGTTTTAAAGCCCATTCGTATTGCACTTAGCATTGCTGCCATTGTGCTTGGTCCTGCAACCATAATCTTATACGTCCGCTGTAATTCATCAACAAGTCCTCGGTTTATCGCCTCGGCATATAACCCCTCAACAGGCAGGAACATAATCCCAAAATCCGTTGTATAAGGCGGTGAAACGTATTTTTCGTGTATTTCCTTTGCCTCGCCTAAAAGCCGTGTACGGAGCATTTTTGCAGCTGTCTCCACTGCTGCTTTATCCCCATCATCATAAGCATTAAGCAGCATTTCATAAGTGTCTGCCGGGAATTTTGAGTCTATTGGCATATATGTCACATTTCCGTTCTGATCAGGCATCTTTATTGCAAATTCAACTACGTTTCTGCTGCCTGGCACTGTGGCAAAGTTGGTTTCATACTGAGTTTTCGACAGGGTCTCTTCAAGTATTGCACCAAGCTGCATTTCCCCAAGTATTCCTCTCGTCTTTACGTTTGAGAGAACTTTTTTTAAATCCCCTACACCCCGTGAGAGAGTTTGCATTTCACCAAGTCCCTTATATACCTCCTCAAGCCGTTCGCTGACAAGTTTAAATGATTTGCTTATTCGCGATTCGAGAGTTTCCTGGAGCTTTTCGTCTACCGTTTTACGAATTGAAAGAAGCTGTTCTGAATTTTCCTGACGGAGCTTATCAATCGCCTGAGTATTCTCTTGTCTTAAAACATCAAGACGGCGGTCAAGAGTAGTCTTAAGATCTGATGTGGTTTTCTCTATCTGGACAAATCGTTCTGTCTGCATATTGCCGATTTCACGCTGATTTTTAGTTATAATATCGCCGAAGCTCCGCATTGCACGGTCTATTTCCGCGCGTACTGTTTCACCATTATCCTTTTTTGTTTTTATAAGTATTGCAATTACACACACAAGTGTGATTATCCCTACGCATAGTATAAGTATATCCATATTTTTCCCTTTCGCAATAATGCAACAAAATTTTCAATTGTACTTTTTATGGATATATTTTATCATAAACGCGCCCTGAAATCAACACTAATTATCCAATTTGAGTTTTTGTGAGAGTTTTATAAGACACTTCTTTTCTATTCTGCTGACATAGGAACGGCTGATACCCAAAGCATCCGCAATCTCCTGCTGTGTAAGCTTGCGTTTTCCGCCAAGTCCGTACCGCCGTACTATTATGGCATATTCTGTGGGCGACAGCTCCGATGCCATAACGCTGTAAAGCTGTTTTGCCTCAAGAGATGCTGAAATAATATCTGCAATATCAGGCTCGTTATTAGGCAGAATATCCGCCAGAGTCATTGCATTTCCGTCCGTATCAGTACCCAGCGCATCATCAATATATACCTCCGCCTTTTGTTTCTTTGCCGAACGCAGATACATCAACACTTCGTTTTCAATACAGCGTGACACATAAGATGACAGCTTTTTGTTCTTTTCAGGTGAGAAGGTGTTTATTCCCTTTATAAGTCCTATTGTTCCAATTGATATAATATCCTCGGCATTTTTCTCATCACTGTACTTTTTTGCAATGTGTGCAACAAGCCTTAAATTCCGTTCTATCAGTACATCTTTTGCTTGCATATCACCCTCGGCATACCGCTTTATGTATTCTGCCTCCTCCTCCGCTGTTAAAGGCTTTGGGAATGCCGCAGAGCCTGATACATACCCTGCCATTAGTATAACGGTTTTCAGCCATTCAAATACAGCTTCAAGCATAGTTATCATCGCCTTTTCATATTTTTTGTATATTATATTCATTAAAGGCTTGGTTGGGTTGTATAAAAACGTATTTTATTCCCTTTTACGCATAAAACCTGTATCAATCGGGTAAAATTTAACCAAGCGGAAAGGAATGATTATATGTTAAAAAAACTACTTGGAAATTTGAAACGAAACAGGAAGTTTTTTATGCTCTATTCTCCATTAAATGGCAAAATAGTACAGCTTTCGGATGTAGACGATGAAGTATTTTCAAGCGGTATGCTGGGTAAAGGTATAGCATTTGAGCCGAAAGACGGCAGACTTATGTCCCCCTGCTCCGGGGTTATCGGGCACGTATTTGAAACAAAGCACGCTATAAATATCATATCCGACTTCGGCTGTGAAATCCTGTTGCATATAGGTCTTGACACCGTAAAGCTTAAAGGCAAGGGCTTTGATACACGTGTTAAAGAGGGCGACCGCATAAATAAAGGAGATTTGTTGTGCGTTTTTGATATGGAAATAATAAAAAATGCAGGACTTAGCACCATCACACCTATGGTGATAACAAACAGTGACGATTACGCAAAAATTGATGCGCGTCCCGTTTGCGATATTCACGCAGGTGATTCGGTTTTAAAAATAGAAAAGTAACGGAAACAACCTTTTATCACACGCCGTAAGGCGTATTACATAGCGTAGCTATTTTATGCACGCATTGCATTCACAAATCCTTAAGGATTTATTTCACAAAAAAAACGACTTGTCAAAACAAGTCGTTTTTTCTGGTGACTCGTGCGGGAATCGAACCCGCGTTGCCGGCGTGAGAGGCCGGAGTCTTAACCGCTTGACCAACGAGCCAAATTTTCAGTGCTTGTTAAGTATAGCACAAAACACAGCATTTGTCAACACTTTTTCGCAAAAATTTTCAGGAAGGTTTGAATTCTTTTAAGTTTTTTAGAAACAGCAAAAAAAGTGTTGACAAATTGTCTCTGCTGTGATATAATACACTTTGTTGTCACAAGTAAATATTCGGAGAGATGTCTGAGTGGTTGAAAGAGCCGGTCTTGAAAACCGGTAACGGTTCCGCCGTTCGCGGGTTCGAATCCCGCTCTCTCCTCCAATTCGGAGAAGTACTCAAGAGGCCGAAGAGGCGCCCCTGCTAAGGGTGTAGGTCGGGCAACCGGCGCGAGGGTTCAAATCCCTCCTTCTCCGCCAAAACCGCTTAAACACTAAGGTTTGAGTGGTTTTGTTTTTTATTTATATAAAACTTTTTGAGCTATTTTGAGTGAATTTTAATTCTATTACTACTCCTATTACTACTCATATTTTTGCATAAAGCACCGAGGTTTTAATGCCCCGGTGCCTTCGTTTTATCTGTAATATTCTTTTACCGCTTGGGCGATTAACTTTGCGAACGCCGCCATTTCTATGTTGCATAGTTGCGGTGATGCGTAAATCGTCAAATTTGACCGTTTGAGCGGTTTTTCTTTTCGAGCTACCTCGTATATAC
>CAKSGP010000131.1 GCA_934454745.1 uncultured Clostridia bacterium | reverse complement strand
GGTGTCGTATTTTTCAAGGAATTCTTTCATCCTTCAATTTCCCATTCAATTTTCCCGGCAACGCCTGAAGTCTTACCTTTTCTGTCCTCGCTTACCATAACTGCACGATTAAGCGCCGAGCCTAAAGCACGGTAGATTGCCTCCCATATATGGTGGCCGTTATGACCCTTATATAAGTCTATATGAAGTGTACACATAGCACCATGGGCAAAGCCCTCAAGGAAGGTTTCCAAATCCTCAGTCATCATACCCTCAGTTTCTATGGGTATATCATTCCCGTGATAATCAATGTCTATATACGCTCTTGATTCAAAGCTGATAGCCGCCGACGCTCTTGCCTCGTCTATCATTCCTACAGCATCGCCAAAGCCCATTGCACCGTCAGTAGTGTCAATATACTCCTTTACAGCCTTTCCCAATGCCATTCCCAAATCCTCTGTAATAAGGTGAGTAAGAGAAAAATCTGTAAGCTCTATTGTTGTTTTAATATTAAAGCCTGCACGGTATGCAATATGCTCTATCATATGGTTTAAAAACGGCAATGGTGTACAGATTTTCTCACGATAGTTTGGTGCTAAAGGAGAAAAGTCGAGTATAACTCCCATTAGAGATTCTGTTGTTTTTCTTACTGCTTTTATTGTACGCATATTAATCACGCTCCTTTACAGCCAATGCGTGTGTCTCAAAGCCTTCAACCGTTGCAAAACGGTATGCGTGGCCTCGAACCTTTTCAAATCCCTCCTTTGAAGCATAACCAACCGATGAACGTTTCAAAAAGTCCATAACAGACACTGATGAATATGTTTTTGCAAATCCGCCTGTGGGCAAAATAGCGTTGGGTCCTAATACGAAGTTACAAAGTGTAACAGGTGTATATTCGCCAAGTAAAATTTCACCTGCATTCTTTATAAGCGGAAGTACATCAAAGGGTTTCTCTGTCATAACCTCCATGTGCTCAGGAGCATAATCGTTTACAAAATCGATCGACTCCTCAAGTGAGTTAGTAAGTATAACGCCGCCGTAACGAGTGAAGTTAGTTTCTATCCAGCTACGTCTGCGCTCTGTTAGCTTTTTAAGCTGTTCGCTCATTATCGGAACAACCTTATCAACGAGCTCTTTTGAATGTGTAACAAGCAATGCCGCACTGTCAGGGCCGTGTTCTGCCTCAATCATCCAGTCACGTGCTACTTTTTCCGGATCCGCTTTTTCGTCCGCTAAGACAATGATCTCTGAGGGACCTGCCGGCAAGCCTGCATCTATGTGGTTTGCAAGCACACGCTTAGCCGCAGTAGCATAGCTGTTACCGGGGCCTATAATCTTGTGACATTTCGGGATTGTTTCAGTTCCGTAAGCAACTGCTGCAACCGCCTGAATTCCGCCTACTTTATATATCTCTTTTATACCTATAATCTTTGCCGCACAAAGGATTGCATCATCTACCTCACCCTTTTCGTTTGGCGGTGTAACAACAACAATTCTCGGCACCTTTGCAACAACTGCAGGAATACCAAGCATACAAAGAACTGACGGGAATGACCCCTTACCGTGGGGGACATACAAACATACGTCTACAATAGGAGTTGTTTTTTCGCCTACCATAAGTCCGTCGTCTACCATAGTAAACCACATTTCCTCAGGAAGCTGTTTTTCGTGGAAATCATATATGTTCTTATAAGCATATTCGATTGCCTCACGAGTTTCTTTATCAAGACGCTCATAGCCTGCCTCGATTTCCTCCTCGGTTACACGCATACTCTCTGCACTAAGCTGTACCTTGTCAAACTTTGCAGTATATTCCAAGACTGCCTCGTCGCCTCTTTTGCGTATGTCGTCAGATACTTCCTTTGCAATTTTCATCTGCTCAGTTATGTCCTGTTCAGCGCGTTTCATTATAATGTCATACTTTTTTGTCATTTTTGAGAGTTCGTAAATATTCGGAGTCATAATTTCCCATCCCTTTCGTTACTTGAAAATATTTTTAACTTTATCCTTAAAGCTTTGTTTTCTGTCATAATTTATATCCGTGTCAAGCTCACGCAGAATTTCCTTCTGATGTTCACTGAGGTTTTTAGGTACTTCCACAACCACTGTAACATATTGATCTCCGTTGCCTCTGCCGTTTAAGACAGGAATTCCCTTGCCCTTAAGTTTAAATCGTGTATTTGTCTGAGTTCCCTCAGGTATGTCATATTCAACCATACCGTGAATTGTAGGAACTTTTAAGGTTGCACCTAAAGCCGCCTGGGGGAAGCTTATCGGAAGTGTTATGTTAACATTAAATCCGTCACGTTTAAATATCTCATCAGGTTTAACCCTTATTACAAGCTGTAAATCACCGTTCGGACCGCCGTTTGCCCCTGCATTTCCGGCACCGCCTATACGCATAACCTGATCAGCATCAATACCTGCTGGAATATCAACCTCGATTGTTTTGTTCTTTCTTACACTGCCCGAGCCACGGCAAGCCGAGCAAGGTTCTTTAATGATTTTACCCTTACCGCGACACGTAGGACACTCAGTAATAACATTTGAAAAGCCGAACATTGTCTGCCGTCTTTGCTGAATTTGTCCCGTGCCGTTACACTGTGAACACGTAACAGGCTGTGTGCCTTTTTTTGCACCGCTGCCGCCACATTCCTCACATTTTTCGGTTTTTGTTATATTTATTTTCTTTTTACAGCCAAATGCCGCTTCCATAAATGTAAGCGTTATATATTCGGTCAAATCACTGCCCCGTCTTGGTCCGTTACGTCTTGAACGTCCGCCGCCAAAACCGCCGAAACCGCCGAACATATCGCCGAATATATCACCTAAATCTCCCATATCAAAGCCGCCAAAACCGCCACCGCCAAAGCCTGCGTTACCATCAACTCCGGCGTGACCAAACTGATCGTATCTCTGTCTTTTCTCATCATCTGAGAGTACCTGATACGCCTCGTTTACTTCTTTGAATTTCTCCTCTGCAACCTTATCGTCAGGATGAAGATCGGGGTGGTATTTTTTACTCATTTTACGGAATGCTTTTTTTATTTCATCACCTGAAGCACCTTTATTTACACCAAGAACTTCATAGTAATCTCGTTTTTCCGCCAAAACCAATCACCTTCCCATATTATTCATTATACAGCATACTTCTCTTTTTGTAAAGAGTAAAATTGTTAAAAATAGTAACAATGGGCGGGAGAAAATACGTCATCCCGCCCTTGTACTTATTATATTATTAATTATTATTGTCGTCTACTTCTCTGTAATCAGCGTCGTAAACGTTTTCCGCACCGTCAGTTGCTCCCTGCTGTGCCTGTGAAGGATCAAAGCCTGCGCCGCCGTTAGGATTAGCCTGCTGATACATTTTTTCTGACATCTGATAGAACTTCTGTGTCAAAGCCTCACTTGCGGCTTTTATCGCCTCTGTATCTGTACCCTTCAAGGCTTCCTTAACCTTATCTATCTCTGCTGTAATTTCTGATTTTTCTGTATCTGAAATCTTATCGCCAAGGTCTGTCATAGCCTTCTCACACTGGAATACCATTGATTCAGCGGCATTTCTTGTTTCAACTTCCTCTTTACGCTTCTTGTCTTCCTCAGCGTACATCTCCGCTTCCTTAACAGCCTTATCGATATCCTCATCGCTCAGGTTAGAAGATGCAGTAATTGTAATCTTCTGCTCGTTACCTGTACCCATATCCTTTGCAGTAACGTTAACGATACCATTTGCATCAATATCAAACGTTACTTCAATCTGCGGTACACCGCGAGGTGCCGGAGCAATACCTGTTAGATTAAATCTGCCAAGTGTCTTGTTGTACTGAGCCATTTCACGCTCACCCTGAAGGACATGTATTTCAACCTGAGTCTGACCATCAGCCGCAGTTGAGAATACCTGTGACTTACTTGTGGGGATTGTTGTGTTTCTTTCAATAAGCTTTGTACAAACTCCGCCAAGAGTTTCTATACCAAGTGAAAGGGGTGTAACGTCAAGCAACAGAACACCTGTTTCCTCTCCACCTAATACACCTGCTTGACGTGCGGCACCAACTGCAACACATTCGTCAGGGTTAATGCCCTTGTGGGGTTCTTTGCCCATTTCCTTTTTAACAGCTTCCTGAACTGCCGGTATTCTTGATGAACCGCCTACAAGCAGAACCTCATCAATATCTGATGCTGAAAGGTTTGCATCACGCATAGCATTTCTGATGCTTACCAATGTTCTGTCTACAAGACTTGCTGTCAGCTCATCAAACTTAGCTCTCGTGAGAGTTATATCAAGGTTCTTTGGACCTGTGGCATCAACTGCGATAAAGGGCAGGCTTACAGCTGACGTAGTTGTTGTGGAAAGCTCAATTTTTGATTTCTCTGCAGCTTCCTTTAATCTTTGCATTGCCATCTTATCTGTTGAAAGATCAATGCCGTCACTTTCTTTAAATGTCTTTACAAGATAGTCTATGATTGCCTGGTCAAAATCGTCACCGCCAAGATGTGTATCACCGTTAGTTGAAAGAACCTCAAATACACCGTCTGCTATTTCAAGAATTGAAACATCGAATGTACCGCCGCCAAGGTCATAAACCATAACTGTCTTATCCATATCTGTCATACCATATGCAAGAGCGGCAGCTGTGGGCTCGTTTATAATTCTCAATACTTCAAGACCTGCAATTTTTCCGGCGTCCTTTGTAGCCTGACGCTGTGAGTCGTCAAAGTATGCAGGAACAGTGATAACCGCCTGAGT
>CAKSGP010000130.1 GCA_934454745.1 uncultured Clostridia bacterium | reverse complement strand
TATTGATTTTTTTTCTGTTCCGTGATATTATATAGTGGTTGAACGCAAAACAGAAAAAATCTGCTGCTGTTTAAACGTACAGCAGCATTTGCTTTGAAAAGGAGAAAAATAGGAAATGGCAAAGAAAAAAGATATTAGCGTACTTATTATGGTTCTTGTTATAATCGCAGTTGCGGTTTTAGGCGGCTTTGCAGTAGCGCCCACTATTGGAAATATTATATCCCAGAACGAGTCAACAAAGCGTGAAGAACGTTTAGCAAACGGTACTGCAACAGTAGAGGATCTTGCAAATACTGAGGGTATGAATGTTGACGAATTTATCGCAAAATATGAACTTACATCAGATGACGTAAATAAAGACACAGGAATGGCAGAGTTCGGTGAAAAACTGACACTTAAGAATTATTGTACATTTGTAGGCGTAACATATTCAGATGAGGCACTTGAAGCATACAAGACAGTTTATGAAGATTCACTGGAGGAGTCTGAGGGTGCAGACGATGCAGACAAGAAAGAAAAGAAAGAAATTACAGCTGACACAACAGATATGGAGCTAAAGTATGGATTTGCTCAGTATCTGTATTCAATGGAGCAGGAAGAAGAAACAGAAACAGATGGAGCTGTTTCAGCAGAACCAGAGAACACTGCTGAATAATTATAGGGAGGTTTTGGTAAATGGATAACGAGAAGTTTAATAATGACGAGCTTGAAGTTACAGAAACAACTGATAAGGTAACAGAAGAAGCTGTTGAGAAAGTAACAGAAGATGTCGCAGAGGAAATATCAGAGGAAACTGCTGAAGTTACAGAGGGTGCAGAGGAGGTTGCAGAGCTTGAGGCCTTAGACGGCGTTAGTGATACGGAGCTTGAAATAACAGATGAGTATTTAGAGCCTCCTAAGTCCAAAGTTAAGTTATGTAAAATAATCTGCGGTAGTGTAGCAGTTGTTATTGTTGCACTTGGAGTTTTATTCTACACAGGTGTTATAAATCCATTTGAAAAGGGTTATATAGACATATCAGGAGTAACCCTTGAGGAGCTTTCAAATGAAAGCGGATATTCATTAAAGGAATACAAGAAAATGTATGGTCTGCCCTGGTATATGCCCAAATCCACAAATGAAAATGCAGCAAAGAACAATATTAAAATCAAGACTACACTTGCACAGAGTGGCGAAGACTTCAAGTCATTGAAGGAATACTACGGCTGGGATGACAGCATAACAGAGAATACAACTGTAGGTAAGGCTTTAGGTGCAACAAAGCTTTCCGTAGTCCTTGGAGTGCACGAAATGGATAAGGAAACAGCAAATCAGGCACTTGATTCATTAAAGGAACTCTATGACTTGGGCGATGAAGTAACCCTTGATACTCTTTACGGAGATGTAAGGGAGATTATTGATGCAAAGACAAGAGAAAATCGTCTGAAAGAGGAACAAAAAGAGCAGGACTCCCACAAGGATAAGGACTCTGAAAAAAAGGAAAAAGACTCTGAGGAGAACGACAAGGCTAATAAAGACGAAGAATCAGACGATACCGAGGAGAAGGCAGAATAATAAGCTTTATGAACTAAAGGTGGTGTATCATAATGGGCGAGGAAGTTCTTGAGGAAGTTAAGTCAACGGAAACTGATGAAGTCAGCGAAGTTAATGAGAACATAGTACTAGAAGAAAAGGGCAAACGCTCTTTATGGGTTATAGTTACAATAGCAGTTCTGATAGTTGTTGCAGTCGGTGCTTTGACGGTAACAGGCTTACGTGCGATGGGAATAATAAATCCATATGAAAAGGATTATATTGATGTAACAGGCAGAACGGCGGCTGATATTGCAAAGGATAAGAGCTATAAATATGCCAAGTTCTTAAAAGAATACGGATTACCGGAGGATATGCCAAAAAGCACATCAGAACGTGCCGTATATTATAACATTCCTGTTAAAAAGTTTGTTGAAAAGACACCGGGAATTGAAAGCTTTGAGCAGTTAAAGGCAGATATGGGCTGGGATGACAGCATAACAGAGGACACCACAATGGGCGATGCACTCGACGTTACGAAGCTGAAATACTACGTTGGCGAGGAACAGCTTGAGCGTTTTAAGGCTTTGTATGAGCTATCTGATGATGTAACAGGTGAAACACTTTATGGTGAGGTGCGTAATTTAGTTGACACAAAGGAAAAGGAATTCCATATTGCAGAGCAACAAGCGGCAGCGGAAGCGGCGGAAGCGGAAGCAACAGAAGCAGTAGAATAATCAAAATCGGCATAGCAGTTTATAACGGCTGTGTCGATTTTTCTGTTTTGTGGGGCGTTGCGTTAATCAACAGCCACGGGAAATGTTTATTTTTGTATTGACCATATAGGCAATTTGTGATAAAATTATACTATATAGGTATAAGGAGGTGTGCAGAGAATGGAGCTTAAAATCAGTGACGGAGCAAAACGTATATTAGACCGATTAAATGCTGCAGGCTTTTCGGCGTATATTGCAGGCGGTGCCGTACGTGACCTTATAATGGGCAAAACTCCTCACGATTATGATATTGCCACAAATGCACGCCCAAGCGATGTGAAATCAATTTTTCAAAAGACCATAGATACAGGAATTGAACACGGAACCGTCACAGTTATTGAAAATAAGACGGGGTATGAGATAACGACCTTTCGCCGTGACGGATCGTATAATGACAGCCGTCACCCTGATGATGTTATATATGTAAAGGATCCCAGAATAGACTGCCTTCGTCGTGATTTTACAATAAATGCAATGATGTATAATCCACAGTCAGGTGTTCTTGATTTCTTTTGCGGAAAGCGGGATATACGTTGCGGAATAATACGATGCGTAGGCGACGCAGAAATGCGGTTTAAGGAGGATGCACTACGTATGCTCCGTGCTGTACGGTTTAAGGCGCAGCTTGGCTTTGAGCTTGAGGATAAAACAGCACAGGCAATAAGAAAATGTGCAGTGCTTATCAAAAAAGTAAGCCGTGAGCGGATCTTAGACGAGCTTAACAAGATACTTCTATCCGAAAATCCCGACGGAATACGTGATTTGCACACTTTAGGATTGTTAAAGTTTATTTTACCTGAGCTTGATCGTTGTTTCGGAGAACCCCAAAGAAACAAATATCATATATATGATGTAGGTGAGCATATAATGCAAACCGTTAAAAATACGCCGAGTGATTTAACACTCCGTTGGGCGGCGCTTTTGCACGATACAGGCAAGCCCTGCTGTTCATCGGTTGATTCAAGTGGAATTATTCATTTTTACGGCCATCACAGGGAGAGCCGTAGAATTGCTGTTGATGTTCTGTATCGTCTTCATATGGATTCAGCGTCTATAAAGGATATTTCTCTCCTTGTTGAAAACCACGACTATCGGGTTGAGGCAACATATCCTGCCGTAAAGCGTATGATGTCAAAAACAGGTGCAGAGCTGTTTGAAAAACTGCTACTTCTCCAGTGTGCAGATAATTCGGCAAAAAATCCAAAGCATTTACCTGAAAAGCTTCGCCGTATAAACGGCGGACTTGATATTTATCGCAACGTTGTAGCAACAAAACAGCCTTACCGCATATCAGACCTTGTAGTAAACGGACGCGACCTTATGGCGTTAGGCTATCATCAGGGCAGGGATATAGGCGACACCTTAAAAAGCCTCCTTGATGAGGTCATAATAAAGCCGGAGCTTAACAACCGCACATATCTTATTAAACGTGCAAAAGAGATGAGGAACAGGAAAAAATGAGCAAATATGTAGATTTGACGAGAATTCTCACAAAGCTCCCGGACTATGTTTTTGACTATATCGAGGTTGCCTATGACGGTGAAAGCGTCAATACCCAAATTGGATACAGTATAGATATTAAAACATTTTTTGAGTATCTTATAAAATTTAAGTTTGGAAAGTCTATAACGCCTGAAGAGATAACCACCGATATGTTAAACGAAGTAACATTACGTGATTTAAACGGGTTTAAGGCATATTTAAGAGAGTATGAGAGCGAATATATAAGTGCATCAGGAAAGGTAATAAAGCGTGTACGGACTAACAACGAATACGGAATAAATCGAAAGCTTTCCGGCATACGTGGACTTTTTATGTACTTGTATAAGAATGATTATATTGACCATAATGTAACAGATAAGCTTGATTTTAAAAAGCTTCATCAAAAAATGAAACGTCCTCTTAACACTAATGATGTAATAAATCTGATAAACGTCATATACAACGGGGAGGAATATTTCCAGGGCAGAAACCGTGCATCATACCTTAACAGAAAACAGCGTGATATAGCGTTATTTACAGCATATCTTGGTACAGGCTGTCGTGTTTCCGAGCTTGTGAATTTAAATATATGCGATGTGGATTTTGAAACATCATCTTTCTTAGTTACAAGAAAGGGTGGAGACCGTCAGGAAATATTTATGCCAATCCAGGTTGAAAATGAGCTTTTAAAATACGTTGAGGAGCGTCTGACAGATGATGAAACAAAGGATACAGATCCTTTATTTATAAGCCGCAACAAAAAACGAATACTTCCTCAGACGGTTGAGAAAAATCTTAAGAATTACTGTTATGCCGCAGGTATAACAGATCCCGAAAAGATGCATCCTCACGCACTACGGCGTACCTTTGCCTGTAATCTTATTGCAGATGGTGTAGATATAAAAATGGTTGCAGAGCTTATGGGTCATAAAAACATTGAGGTTACTCACAGATATTATACCCAGTATGCGGCACAACGTCGTAAAG
>CAKSGP010000129.1 GCA_934454745.1 uncultured Clostridia bacterium | reverse complement strand
TAACTGCGCCAACAATAACGCCTTTTACAAAATATCGCTGCAGGAACGGGAACAAAATCAAAATAGGCAGAGTTGCCACAATAGTAATTGCATACTTGATTGTTTCGCCTATGGAATACTGATCGGAAAAAGATGAGTCACCCGCCATAGATGAAGTATCATTTTCTATCAAAATCTCGCGGAGCAGAAGCTGCAGGGGAAATTTTGTTCTTGTTCTTAAGTAGATTGCGGCATAAAACCAAGAATTCCACAAATCTACCGCATAATATAAAACTATAACCGCGATAATCGGCATGGAAAGCGGTACCACAACCTTAAACAGTATTTGAATGTGCGTAGCGCCGTCAAGCTTTGATGCTTCAATCAGGCTGTCGGGAATCTGCGCAAAAGAAGTTTTCATAATAATCAGATAATATGTATTTATTGCAAGCGGAAGAAGAATTGCTCCGTAGCTGTCGTTCAAATGAAGAGTCTTTGTTACCAGCAAATACATTGGAATCAATCCGCCGTTTATATACATTGTTACGGTAAAAAACTTTGTTAATGCTTTCTGCCAATATACCCCTTTCTGCGAAAGTCCGTACGCTCCGATACACGTCATCACAATGCTTAGTGCCAATCCTCCGGCAACCAAGATAACCGTATTCAGAGTACCTCTCACAATCATAGGATTTTTAAACACTGCGTGATAGGCATTAAAAGTAAACTGTTTCGGAAACAACAGAACTCCGCTGTGAGCTACAATCAGGTCGCTGTTGCTTAACGATGCGCACAGAACGTGCCACATGGGATAAAACATTATTACAGCCACAAACAGCATAAATACTACATTAAAAACATTAAAAATACGTTCTGAAACTGATGTTTTCATTTTCGACTCCATTTCATATTTTTTACATTCCGTCACTATGACAAAACGCATTTTACATCGGAATACCGCAAGAAAATCACGGTATTCCGATGTGTTTGACAGTTAACGTTTATTATATCGGTCTAACGCCTTATTCTGAATTTTCAAAACTCTCGGCAAACCGTATTCGTTGAGCTTTTTAACATAGTCATCAAACTTACTGATGGGTTCTACGCCTGTAATAAATTTAACAATCATTTGGTCGGCATACTTATTTACTTCGCTCATAAGCTGTGCGGACTCTGTTGTTTCGTCAGCCGTGGGTGTAACCAGCGGTGCGGAACGTTCAGATGCTTTATCCACTCCCTTGAGCCAGTTGTCCAAAGCGGTCTTTTGCTGAGGAAGGTTATAGTACTGCTCCAAATATCTTTCATCGGAATAAAACGGCATTCCGCCCGAATTGCCGACAATAATGTTAAGTCCCATTGCCTGCGACATTGTAAGCCCGTCGGAATTGTTCATAATTAAATCGGTATATTTCGGGTATCCGTTCTCCATTGTATAACTTACACCCTCCTCGCCGAAGCAGTAGAACATATGTCCCTCATCCGTAAAACCGTAGTCCAAAAATTTCGCGGCAACTTCGGGGTATTTGCACTTTTTGCTGATAGCAATTCCTCTGCCCGTCACATTGCTCGAAAGGTATGTGCAGTCGTTTACTTCGCCTTTTTTAAATGTAGGATATACTACACCGCTCATATCAAAATTCGGATTCTGCAAACGTCCCGCCTTCATATACTGTCCTATGCCGGCTCCTCCGCTTGTAATTGTTGCGCCGGTCTTGCCGGTGAGAACCTGACTGTCGATAAGTTTTTTGTCAACGGACACAATATTCTTATCGAGCAGACCCTTATTATACCAATCGTTCAATATAGTAAGAGCGGTTTTAAATTCGGGCTGTGCCGGGCCGAATTTCATTTCGCCGTTATCAACATAGAAATCGTATACGGCACCCATCATATTCATAGCATATGTAAGCATACTGTAATTAAACGAGAACGGCGCCTCTGCATTCTTTTTATCTTTAAATGCCTGAAGCATAACTTCCCACTCGTCAACCGTTTCGGGATAAGAAAGTCCGAGTTCATTCAGCCAATCCGTTCTTACGGCGGGTCCTATTGCAAGACGAAGCCTGTTTGTCGGCATAATTGACGGAAACATATAGTAATCACCGGAGTCGGTTTTTGAAGCTTTGTCAAAATTCGGATTATCCGCAAAATACTTAAACATCGCGGGAGCATACTGCTTATATTCGCCGATAGAGGTGATAATATTATCGTTTATAGCTCTTTCCGGACCGCCGGCATAACCTGACAACCAGTTATTCTCTACCATATCCGGCAAGTCGTTTGACGAAATCATAAGATTTAATGTTTCGCGTGCCTGCCCTGCCGCCGGGTGAATGTATTTAACCTTAACTCCCGTTCTCTTTTCAAGTTCTTTTGCAACCGGCGTGTCGCCGAAATTGCTCACCGATGACGATATATTTACCGGAAGTTCTCTGTAAAGAGTAAGTTCAACATCAGCCTTTACAGGGTAAGAAGTTAAATCAAAATCATTGCTGACATTTTTGTCTGTACTCTTACAGCCGGTACATACCGTTAAAATTGCAGACATAATCGCCACAGACCTCTTGAATTTGTTTTTCACGTTATTCGTCTCCTTTATCTTGATTTGATTTATATTATAATTATACAAAAAAGAACCACGTAATCCAAGTGACAAAAAGCGGAATTTCTGTGACAGATTGCGTGATTCTTACTGTTTAAGCGGGTTTTGACCCTATTTGCTGTATCGTATTTGTTTTGTCATTCGCTGAATTTTTTCAGCATACGGTAAAAGGTTCTCTCGTTTGTATAACCTACCTGCAAATAAATTTCCCTATATGTATGTTCGCCGTTTTTAACCATTTCCAGCGCTTTTCTTATTCTCAAATAATTTATATAATCGAGCATTGACATATTAACCGTATCCTTAAATTGTTTTGAAATATATGACGCCGTAATATTAAATTCATCAGCTATTGACATAACGCTCATATTTGAATTTGCATAATTTTTGTTTATATATTCTTTAACTCTTTCAACAAGAAGCTGTGTCTTGCTTTTACTGTTCTTCTTGGTGTCCCTTTCCGACTTAATACTGCTGCAGATTAGCTCAACATCATTTATAAGACGGATGTACATTTTATCATCGGCTGTTCCGCGGTCACGTTTTATGTTTTTATAAAACTTCATCTCAAGTTCCGATAAAAAACGTTCCTCCGCTATATCTCTGACGCCGTTGATAATTGAAATATAAATATGCATAATGGCGGTATTGATATAATCCGCAGAAAATCTTCCGTCGTTTTTTAACCGTTCTATCATTTGCTTAATAAGCATAACCGCGGCATTGGTGTTTCCGATTTGAATATTTCCTATCAGCCTCTGTTCTTCGTGCAGACTCAAAATACCGCTGTCCGCCCTCTCGCTCATCAGCGATATTTCATCTGCGCTGACCGGCTCGCTTATTCCCAATAACAGCTTGTTTGCTATTGCATCGGCGGCTTGGAAATATGCATCGGCAATGTTTTGAACACCCTCAATCATATCGGAAATCACGTATATTAAATTTATGTCAAATTCTTTGTTAATAAAATCCGTGCCCTCGCCGGCAACGGCGAATATTTTTTCTTCGCTGCCGTTTTCGGGCGGATTTACAAGGCATACAACGTAATTGTCAATACTGATTGTATAAACGGTTATACCTGCCGTATCAAAAAGCTCCGCGAACACATTTTCAATTATAAACTCCAGTTCTTCCCTTCTTTCAGCCTCCGATACACTTCGGTCGTCTGCAAAAAGCTCCGAAATATCCTCAAGATAAAACAGGAGAATACAGCAGTAATCGCTCTGAAAATCTATTCCGTATTTTTCCAAATCGGTTTCAACCGACGTACCCCTGACAAGCTCCGAAAGAATCATATGTTTAAACGCGCTCAAATGTGCGTTTTTATCTTTGACAAGATGTTTGTTTTCGTCCAATATATTGTTTATAAAGCAATATATTTTCTCATACTCATTGCATTTTTGTTTGTTTCCGAAAAGCTCCATTATGCTTTTTACCGGTTTATAATTGAGTTTCAGCAAATATCTGACAATAAATGCAAGCAGCAGCAAACAAAGCACAACCATACCGATTGCCGCCAGACGCGTAATAAACATCATCTTGCCCAGCCAGCCGCGGTGCATTACGGTAACAATACGCCAGGCATACCTGTTTACCATAATGTTTGAATAGTATGCCTTATCGTCTTTATTCATACTCATATTCATCTGTTCGATGGTCTGCGGAACAGCACCGCTGTCCGTCTTGCGTTCGCACAACACCAAATCACCGGAGGTATTGTATATGTAAATATCGCATAAATCGCGCCATTCGATTTTCTTTATTCCCTTGAGAAAATGTTCCTTATTGCTGACAATTACACCTATTCCGTTGTTGTTTACGGTTGAAATTTTAAAAACAAACGCGTTTGCGTCAACGGTTTGTCCGTCATCGTCCTGATAAAACATAGTTTGATATGCATCGGTTTCGGTATTGACAATTATATTTTTCCAGGTTTCAAAAGACATTTTGTCATTTTTGAAATACATTTCATAAAACATATCGGCACTTGTAAGTCCGTGTTTTGAGAGAACGGTGCCGTTATTCTTAAGATATACAAAAAACAGGTCAATACCTACCGAACTGCGGTCATACTTTCCCGCATCGGAAACGGCGCGGTAAAATTCTTCGGTTGAATAGTCATTTTCACCGCTGCCCGACACATAATCTTTAAGTTCCTCATTACCTATTACATTAAGATAGCAATTATTTATGTTCAGCAGTGTATCGTTCACGTTCGATGCAACGCTGTCTAAAACG
>CAKSGP010000128.1 GCA_934454745.1 uncultured Clostridia bacterium | reverse complement strand
GGGAACAAGTGAGATTTCGCTCCTTGGACAGAACGTTAATTCCTATGGCAGGGACCTTGACTGTGATATTGATTTTGCGGATTTGCTATATATGATTAATGATATTGATGGTGTCGAGCGAATCAGGTTTATGACCTCACACCCGAAGGATTTAAGCGACAAGCTTATATATGCAATCCGTGACTGTGACAAGGTATGTAAACAACTCCACCTTCCTTTGCAGTCAGGCTCTGACAAAATCCTAAAGGATATGAACCGCCACTATACAAAAGAACAGTATCTTAAAATAGTGGACAAGCTAAGGAAGGAAATTCCCAATATCACCTTGACAACGGATATAATCGTAGGCTTTCCCACAGAAACCACACAGGATTTTCTTGAAACCTTAGATGTACTTGAAAAAGTGAGATATGACAACATATTCTCATTTATATATTCACGCCGCGAGGGTACTCCGGCGGCAAAGTTGGATTTCGTATTAAGTGATGAGCAAATCCACAAGAACTTTAATAAAATGCTTGAGGTACAAAACGAGATTTGCCTTGAAAAGAACCTTGAGTATAAGGACAAGGTTGAGCTTGTCCTTGTTGAGGACGTGAGCAAAAACGATCCTACACTGCTTTCGGGCAGAACCGACGGCGGTAAGCTTGTAAACTTTAAGGGCGATCCGTCACTTAAAGGAAAATATGTAAAAGTAAAAATAACAATGCCGAAGCAATGGAGCTTGGAAGGAGAATTACAATGACAATTTTTGAAAAAACAAGAGAACTTGGCGAAATGATTCAGAACAGCGAGGAAATGAAAGCATTTAAAGAGGCAGAGGCGGCACAGAATGCTGACGAGGCAACACAGGAGCATCTTAAGGAATTTAATATGAACCGCTTAAACCTTGCCCGTGATATGCAAAACGGCAAAATGTCACGTGAGGAAGCAATCGAAAAGAACAACAAGGCATTTGAAGAGCTATGCGAAAAAGCACCTCTTGTACGTGCTTACGTTGATGCAAAGGCAAAATTTGACGGTGTAGTAAATCAGGTTAATTCAATAATTAACTTCTACATCACAGGACAAACAGGTGACTGTACACACGATTGCAGTACCTGCGGCGGCTGTCACTGATTGATAAAACACTCTGATAGAAAGGTTTGAAAGGCAAATGGGAGGCAAATTATCGCCCATGATGGGACATTATTTAAAGGTAAAAGAAGAATATGCCGACTGTATTGTATTTTACCGTCTTGGCGATTTTTACGAGATGTTTTTTGACGATGCCGTTACAGTGTCACGAGAGCTTGAACTGACACTTACAGGCCGTGACTGCGGAATGGAGGAGCGTGCACCTATGTGCGGCGTACCCTTCCATAGTGCCGATACATATATTTCAAAGCTTATTTCAGCCGGATATAAGGTTGCAATCTGCGAGCAATTAAGCGACCAAAAGAATGCAGATGGAGTAGTAGATCGTGATGTTATCCGTATCATAACCCCGGGAACTACCGTAAGCGAGACGATATTACAGGAGGGTGTAAGTAACTATCTTGTAGTTCTCTATCAAAACGAGCTTGGAATAGGACTTGCCGCTTCTGAAACCTCAACAGGCGAAATGCTTGCAACGTCATTTGTAAACGAAAGCTGTGTTATAGATGAGCTTGCAAGCTATGCACCAAAGGAAATAATAGTAAACAAAGAATTTAAAAAAGACATAGCCGATACAATCGAGAAAGGCTTTTGCATAAAGGTAGAATACCGTGACGAAATCTTTTGTGATGATTCAGAGGGCGTGGTGGAAACGCAGTTTGGGGCAACTCTTGCCTCATTGGGAGTTGATACAAAGCCTAATGTTGTTATGGCGGTAGCCGCATCGCTTGTATATATAGCTTATGCCCAGAAAACCAATATAGAATATATAAACAATCTCTCTGTATATTATATAGAGGACTATATGGAGCTTGATTATGCTACACGCCGTAACCTTGAAATAGTGGAAACGATGCGTGATAAAACAAGGCGCGGTTCCATTTTCTGGGTTCTTGACAAAACAAAAACGGCAATGGGCAGACGTCTTTTGCGTCGATGGCTTGAAAGGCCTCTCGTAAATCCTATCGACATAAACAAACGTCTTTTTGCGGTAGGCGAGCTTGTAGGTGATGCAATGCTCCGTGATGATTTAGGAGAAATACTTTCCAAAACCTACGACATTTCAAGAATTATAAGCCGTGTTGCCTTAAAAACCGTTACCCCGAAGGATTTAATATGCCTTAAGTACACTTTGCGGCAACTTCCACAGCTTGAATACAAGCTTTCAGGTCTTAAATCCGCAATGTTTACGGGTATGCTGAAGGATTTTGACATATTAGATGATATATATAAAATCATAGACAGTGCAATAGACGAGGAAAAGGCAACCTCAATCATACGTGATGGAGGTATGATAAAAGCAGGATACAGCGAAGAGGCCGACAAGTTACGGAGTGCGCGCAAAAACGGCAAAGCGTGGCTTGATGAGCTTGAAGCAAACGAGCGTGAAAGAACGGGTATTCCCAAGCTTAAAATTGGCCATAACAGAGTATTTGGCTACTATATTGAGGTAACAAACTCATATAAGGATATGATTCCTGAGAATTATATGCGTAAGCAGACATTAGCTAATGCGGAACGATATATAACCCCGGAGCTAAAGGAAATCGAGAATACAATCCTCGGTGCATCAGAACGTCTTGTTGCACTGGAGATAGAGTTATATAACGAAGTAAGAGATAAGGTATTTAAAGCCGTTGAGCGAATGAAGCGTGCGGCAACGGTAATTTCTGTAACGGATGTTATTTGCTCTTTATCAGAGGTTGCATATAAGAATAATTACGTAATGCCTGAGATTACAACAAACGGCACAATCGACATAAAGGACGGCAGACACCCTGTTGTTGAAAAAATCTCACGTGATGTTATTTTTGTGCCAAACGATACACATTTAAACACGGACGATTCGAGGATGTTAATAATTACAGGCCCCAATATGGCAGGTAAATCCACATATATGCGTCAAACGGCGGTAATAACGCTTATGGCACAGATAGGAAGCTTTGTTCCTGCAAAATCTGCCAAGATAAGCGTTACCGACAGGATTTTCACACGTGTTGGAGCAAGTGATGATATTGCATCGGGACAGAGTACTTTTATGCTTGAAATGAACGAGGTAAGCAATATTTTAAAGAATGCTACTAAAAACTCCCTTATAATACTTGACGAAATAGGCAGAGGTACAAGCACCTTTGACGGCCTCTCAATTGCATGGGCAGTTGCGGAGTATATTAATAACAAGCGTGCAATCGGAGCAAAAACAATGTTTGCTACCCATTATCACGAAATGACCGAGCTTGAGGACAGGCTTGAGGGTATTAAAAATTACCATATTGCTGTTAATAAAGAGGGCGATAATATAACGTTTTTACGCAGAATAGTGCCCGGCGGAGCGGACGAGAGCTACGGAATCGAGGTTGCCGCATTAGCCGGTGTCCCCGATGCTGTTATAAAACGTGCCAAGGAGATTTTAAAGGGTATTCACGAAAATGATGAGTCTATGCTTTATAAAAAGCAAAACAAACCCACCCAATCTCCCGAGCCTCAAATAGAATTAGGCGACCTTGTGGGACAGGAAATCTTAGACGAGCTGAAAAATCTTGATGTGACCACCCTCACTGCAATAGATGCAATGAACAGGCTGTATCAGTTATCCCAGCGTGCTAAAGACCTTTGATGCTTGATCTTTTTCCTCCTCTTGCGCTTTTCGCCGATTCAGCGTACCTGTGTACAGCAAAACCGCCTCAAAGCACAACAGGAGAAAAAATCTCGTCGTATCGAGATGCTTGATCTTTTTCCACAGATGACACGTTTCGATGTTTTCGGTGTATCTATATACAGCAAAACCGCCTCAAAGCGCAATAGGAGAAAAAATCTCATCGTATCGAGATGCTTGATCTTTTTCCACAGATGACACTTTTCATTAGCTTGGTGTACCACAGATGTGGGGCATAAACCATTCGCACTGAATTATATATTGGAAAGGAAAAAATATGGGCCTTATACATATTCTTGATACGGAAGTATCAAACAAAATTGCTGCCGGTGAGGTTGTTGAAAGACCTCTTAGCATCGTAAAGGAGCTTGTAGAAAACAGCATTGATGCCGGAGCAGATGTAATAACCGTAGAAATAAAGGACGGAGGCATATCCTATATAAGAGTATCCGACAACGGCTCAGGAATGGGAGAGGACGATGCAAAGATATGCTTTCTTCGTCATGCCACAAGCAAAATACAGACAGGCGATGACTTAAACGCTATATATACCTTAGGCTTCAGGGGCGAGGCCTTGTCAAGTATAGGAGCTGTAACAAAGGTGAAGCTATATACAAAAAAGCGTGACGAAAGCATAGGAATATGTGTAAGCTGTGAGGGAGGAGAGATACTTTCCTCTGCCCAAAGCGGTGTTCCTGACGGTACGGTTATAGAGGTTTGCGATTTATTTTACAACACTCCTGCCCGTAAAAAGTTTTTGAAAAAGCCTGCAACAGAGGGCGGATATATTTCCGACTTAATGGCAAGATATGTGTTTGCACACCCGGAAATATCCTTCAAGCTTATCCGTGACGGAAAGGAAACTATATTTTCTCCCGGCGATAATAATATAGTAAACGCAGTATATTGCGTGTATGGCAAGGACTATGCGAAAAATATGCTTGAGGTGGATTATCAATATAACAATATCCGTGTTAGTGGACTTATCGGAAAGGGTACATTAACCCGTGCCAACAGAAACTATGAAACATTTCTTGTTAATAAAAGG
>CAKSGP010000127.1 GCA_934454745.1 uncultured Clostridia bacterium | reverse complement strand
TATTAATGCACCACTCTTTTCGGGTGCCTGTGTAACAAGTATGCCGTAAGATAGGCCTGCCATTATTCTGTTTCGTTTTGGAAAATTAGAACCAAGAGGACGTGTTCCCGGCGGATACTCCGTCATTACAACACCGTTTTTGCGTATTAGCTGATATAAATCTCCGTGCTCGGGAGGATATACTACATCAAGTCCGCTTCCGAGTACAGCAATGGTTTTGCCTCCGTTTTTAACTGCCGTTCCTCCTGCAATTGAATCAATGCCCCGTGCCATACCGCTTACTATTGTAACACCCGAAAGTGCAAGATTTTCCGCTAAGTATTCAGTTGCCTTTACCCCGTATTTATCCGGTTCTCTTGTACCAACCACAGTTATGGTAAGAAGCTTATCCCAATCCATAACCTGCCCTGTGCAGTAAAGCACATAGGGAGGATCATAAATATTTCTGAGTAAGGTTGGATATCTTTCATCATCAATAGTGAGAATATAACCGCCCATACTGTCGATTTTCTGTTTTACGTGTTTTGCATTTGTCAAGGACTTGTCCATAAGTGATTTAAACGCATCATCAGACAAATTCACTATTCCGTCCATATCCGTTGCGCAAAACACATTCTTTGCTGTTTTATACTTTTCAAGAACCGCAATACGCTCTTTTGGTTTTACTTCATCTTTTAAGGTAAACCACAGCCAATAAATTATATTATCGTCCATAATTCTGCTCCTTTCGCTGACGTTTTGCCTCATACATCATTATCGATGCAGCAACGCCTGCGTTTAAAGATTCCGCCTTGCCGTATATCGGTATAATTATATGCTCGCACTCACGCAATATGTCATCATTCACACCATTGGCCTCATTGCCTACGATTATTACCGTGGGTTTTGCAAAATCCGTATCAGTGTATTCTTTGCTGTCATCTTTTAATGCACCACACACAAGAGAAAACCCCTTTGATTTTAAATCAAATAGTGCCTCGTAGCTAAATCCCGGTATTATATCTATATTGAAAAAGGAACCCATACTTGAACGAACGGTTTTGGGGCTGTATAAATCAGCACAGCCATCTGACAGCAATACTCCGCCTATTCCTGCGGCATCCGCCGTTCTTATTATGGTTCCAAGGTTTCCTGGATCCTGGATATTATCACAATAAATATATAAATCACTCTTATCAAGATAAACGCAAGACGGCTCTTTTATTTTTAAAACTGCCATAATCCCCTGAGGCGTTGTTGTATCACATAAAGTCTTAAAAAGCTCGTCCTTTACCCAAAGCATTTCTATATCTCCGTTAACGCTGGGTATTTCATCCTTGTAAAAGCTTTCGCTCATAACAATATACTTCACCTGAAAATCCGATGCAACAGCATCGCAAACAGATTTAATTCCCTCAACTACAAATAATCCCTCGTTTACTCTTGCTTTTTTTTGCTTAAGGGACTTTATAAGCTTAAATTTCTTATTTTTTGTTGTTGTGATTATATCAGTCATAGGAACTTCCTCTATATGTTTTTTATTACTATATACCAAATCCTGAAATTTTTCAAGTCTTTTATGACTATTTTTATTTAATCCGGAAAATATGATACCATATAAAAAGTATTTTTTCAAGTATTTTTTTACATACCCGAAAATTATCACAGTTTTTCATTGATATGAGTAGTATATCTTTAGCAAATAATAATTAGGAAGTGATTAAAATGGAAAGCAACGTTATTATTGCACTTACTCTTACTCTACTTGCAGGACTTGCGACAGGTATAGGAAGTGTGATAGGTGTCTTCGTGCCAAGAACAAACAAAAAATTTCTGGCTGTTGCACTAGGTTTTTCAGCAGGTGTAATGCTTTATATTTCTTTTGTTGAAATGTTTATTAAATCTCAGGATTACCTGATAGCCGGATTTGGCAGTATGGGCGGTGTATGGTTTGGTTGCGGTGCATTCTTTTTCGGTATGGGACTTATAATGCTTATTGATAACCTTATCCCATCTCCCGAAAGCGATCTTACTGCCCAAAAAGCAGGTCAGGGCGGTGCCGTACTTGAAAGAATGGGAATACTTATGGCCTTAGCCATTGCAATACATAACTTCCCCGAAGGGCTTGCAACCTTTGCATCAACCCTTGATGATGTATCTCTCGGTGCAGCAATAGCAGTTGCAATAGCGATACATAATATTCCCGAGGGCATTGTTACATCTGTCCCCATTTATCACGCAACAGGCAATAAGAAAAAAGCGTTTGTTATCTCACTGCTTTCAGGGCTTACTGAGCCTTTGGGAGCTGTAATAGGTTATCTGATTTTACGCCCCTTCTTAAGTGATACAGTTTACGGAGTGATTTTCGGAGCAATTTCCGGTATTATGGTATATATCGCAGTTGAGGAGCTTATACCGATGGCCAGGGAATATGACAAGGGTGATTCTATGATTTTGGGCTGTATTTGCGGTATGATGATTATGGCTTTAAGCCTTATATTGTTTATGTAATATTATATAGAAGAGTTTTTTCCAAAAAAGCTTGAAAAACACAGTAGGATATGATATAATAAACAAATTAGGTTACCAAACCCCATCGGGTTTGTAATTGATGTGTTTATTGATATCGGTGTGTAGCAAAGCAGATAGGCTGCTTTGCACTTATGATATAATGTATAAAGATTTGCTATACGAAAGGATATGACGGAATGGATTTACCATTAAGTGAAATCGAGCTTGCCGCAAAGCGGTTAAAAAATACAATTCACAAAACAAAGCTTGAAAAATCAACAACATTTTCCGAAATGACAGGCGGAGAAATTTATTTGAAGTACGAGAACCAACAGAAAACGGGTTCATTTAAAATACGCGGCGCATCTAACAAGATAGCCGCACTTGTAGAACGCGGTGAAATCAAGTCTGCTGTTGCATCATCAGCAGGAAACCACGCTCAGGGTACAGCCTATGCCTCAAAGGTACACAAAATACCGGCAACAATCTGTATGCCAAAAACTACACCTATTGCAAAGGTTGAGGCTACAAAAGGCTACGGTGCAAGGGTTGTTCTCCACGGAGATTGCTATGATGATGCATATAATAAGGCCCTTGAAATAGTTGAGAAGGAAAATGCAACCTTCATTCATCCTTATGATGATTTAGAGGTAATGGCAGGTCAAGGTACTATCGGAATAGAGATTTTAGAGGCCTTGCCGACAGTTGATATTATAATCGTTCCTGCAGGAGGCGGCGGGCTCTTAGCAGGTGTTTCTGCGTGTATCAAGCAGATTAATCCCCGTGTCAAGGTTATAGGCGTTCAGGCAGAGGGTGCTCCGGCTATTGCAAAATCTTTTAAAGAGAAAAAACACATTACCACCGATTATTCAAGAACAATCGCTGATGGCATATCAGTTAAAAACCCCGGTGAACAGTCGGTTGCGCTTATAAATAAATATGCTGATGATGTAGTTACGGTATCAGAGGCTGAAATTTCAGAGGCTATTCTGCATCTTATTGAGCGTACAAAGCAGGTAGTTGAGCCGGCAGGTGCAACTCCGCTTGCGGCAGTCCTTTCAGGTAAGGTTGACGTAGCAGGCAAAAAAACTGTATGTGTACTCTCAGGCGGAAACATTGACGTTTCATTTATTACACGTATAATTGAGCTTGGCCTTTCATCACGAGGCAGAAACTTCAAGTTCCGTGCAAAGCTTTTTGATACTCCAGGAAGCCTTGTCCATATTTCCCAGGTAGTAAGCGATGCCAATGCAAATATAATTATGGTTCAGTATGACCGTATGAGCAAGGAGCTTGACCCTAACGAGGTTATTATTCATATCGGCTGCGAAGTCGGCGGTATCGACCACGCAAAGAAAGTAATTAAAGCACTTGAGGATAACGGATACAGCATTACTATAGAGTAAAGGAATAGAATTATGATTGACAAATCTCTAATCTCACTGATTTACGAAACAGCGTCAATTCAACGATGGAATGACCATATACGCCCATCTGCGGGTTTTACAGAGCTTGACAAACAGGCACACAAAATGTTCTACGCTTATGTTTTGACAAAATGTGAGGGCGAAAACCACGTAGATATGCAAAAACTTGTTGAGGGCGGTATTGCTGAGTTTTTCCACAGATGTATTTTAACTGATATAAAACCGCCTATTTACCATAAGCTTATGGAGGAAAAGGGCGAGCAGATAAACAAATGGGTAATTGAACAGCTTCGTCCCTCTATGGAAAATATTGGCGGCGGATTTTTCCAAAGACTCGAAAAGTATTTTTTTGATGACGATTATGCCATTCTTGAGAAAAAGATTTTAAAAGCCGCACATTACTATGCAAGCAACTGGGAATTTAAAATTATATACTCAATGAATACTCATACTTACGATATTGAAAAGGTTAAAGCAGGGACCTACCGTGATCTTAAAGCGTGTAACACCTTTGACGGTTTTACACGCTTTGAGCGTGATGCATTCCTGCAGGATTTCCTTTCTCTTATAGGCAAGCTACGGTATCAACAGCGTTGGGCAAAGGCTGTACGTATGCCCCAGACTTACGTTATGGGACATATGCTCGTTGTTGCAATTTTATCATATTTTATGACACTGGAACTTGAGTCGCCTTGCAAAAAGCGTCTTGTGAACAACTTTTTTGCAGGTCTTTTTCACGATGTTCCTGAAGCACTTACACGTGATATTGTTTCACCTATAAAAAAATCAGTTGAGGGACTTAATGAAATACTTGCAGAAATTGAGCAGGAGCAGATGCATAAGGTTGTATATCCTATGCTCCCCAAAGAATGGCACGACGAAATTTCATATTTTACTAATGACGAATTTGCATCGAAGATACTTGTTGATAACGAGCCTATTATAAAAAGCTCTGATGAAATTAACGAAAAGTACA
>CAKSGP010000126.1 GCA_934454745.1 uncultured Clostridia bacterium | reverse complement strand
GTATAGCCGAGCATTTTTGCGTTATTCAATTTCCTCCAGCATATTCTCAATAAACACGCCATATCCTTTTTGGGGATCGTTCACAAAAACATGGGTTACAGCACCAATAAGTTTGCCATTCTGTATGATTGGGCTGCTACTCATGACTGTTGTCAATAGGGGACAACCATTTTCTTTATTATTGAAATTTTGAAGGTAATAATGAGGGAAATGAAGGAAATCTTGACGAAAATGAAGCGAATTATGAGGTTAATCGTGATACTAATGAGGTTTAGGTGATGCTAATCATCGATGCAAATAAAAATTAATATCACTTTTATAAAATGGGACTTCCGCATTTATACAATTGGAGAGCCACACTTTTGTAATAAAAATCATGCAATTTTTGTTACAAAAAAGACAGGACCTTGCAATCCTGCCTTGTAGCTTTGCTTACTCGATGACTATATATTCTCTTGAACACTGTGGAATAATTTCATCATCCCAACCTTCAAGAAATTCTTTCTCGTCAGACAACTGATTTTTTAGTCCATATCCCCTTCGAATAATTATCTCTTCCGAAAACGGAACATTGTCTTTTTCAAATGATATTTCACGATCTGAAAAGTGGAATATTATACAACGTGTCAGCCATACATCGTAAGTTTGTTCTTGGTTTTTGTATATTTGCTGATTTTCATTAATTACAGTTATTCTTTGTATAATTTCAGAAACTGGAGTTTCAACCTGTTCAACATTATCAAACAAAGATTTTATCTCATTGCTTTCCGTTTGTTCTAGAGTGAAAACTCCGCAATCATCATTTACTCCAAAATAATCTACGGCAGTTTGAATATTTGTTAATTTATAGACTTCATCGTCGATAAAAATTCCTACGATAGCTGTTACTGAATTTGTATAAGCAAATGGATCACACTTGTATTTAACAAAGTTTTTACCTATCCACTTTTTCAATGTGTTTTGGTCAAATCTCATATCTATTCTTTTCATTTTAATTCCCTTTCACAAAATGTATTTTTTGAAATTTCACACCAGCACTATTTGAACTTTGTCGTATATTTATTTCTACTACAGATGTGCCATCTGATGATGATATTTCACGATACGACATAATAGTACCATCGGAAAGCTTGGTATATTTTCCCTTGCCGTAGGTAGTTTCTATTCCGCCTTTTGATGCGGCATCATAGAATTCTTTGGCTGTTTTAACAGGATTGTTACTGCTAATATTTCTCGTAAAGTCTCGACCTTGCCCTTTATCGCCAAAATATCCTTTTGAATACTTATAGTTCGATTTTAAACTGCCAATATTATCTGATATACTGTGATGCTTTGTAGTTCCGCCTTTATATATGCTTGTTCCCAACTCACGCACCTTCTTTCTCGTGAGTTCTTTCAAACTGACTTTTGTAACGATGAAATTTAACATCATTTTGAAATTCTGCAAAAACACCTTCAGGCATATGTCCATGAACTAAAACATCGGTCGGTTCAAGAATCTTTATCATCTCTTTTAATCCCGCTTTGAACATTCGTTTCTGTTCATTTGAACGAATGCACCCATGTGTACTCACAGAAACAATGCTTTGTTTTGGTACTCCTAAAAAGCAATACTCAAAACTACTTTCATCACTCCAACGAATATTAGGTATTACAGGGATACCGTTCTTTTGAAAATAATATCCAACAGCACGATTAAAATATGTGTTTGTTTGTTGCAGACATTTAGACTGTCCTATCAATAGGGAACAATCGGGAGTAATAACTCCGTCAAATTGTTTAAGTAAGTCAAGATATTTAGTTGTTGATGTTAGTACATCAGAAAAATCTTTGTCGTGCATATAAAAATGCACATATTTTCGCTTGTCAGTTTGAGATTTTGCCTTTTCAAAAGGCACTATATCTCTTGGTATTTGTGTGTTTTTCAAATCCATAAGTAACGGAATTCCCGGCTCGCCCACTATTGCAGCACCATTTACCAAATAACTGTGAAATCCGTCGTCATATTTACTTTTTTGCATAAATTTGTTTCCTCCGTAAACATAAAAATAATAAATTTCATAAAAATTACTCCAATCTATTGATTTTTGTTTACGGATATGCTAAACTATACTCATCCAGTAGGTATGCGTATAGCATATCCGTGATGAAACACATTGTTTAGTTGTTACCAGCAACTTTTCTAATGTGTTTTTTCTTTTTTAAGTGAAGCCGAGATTGCCCATTTTTGTTACCTCCTTATTTGTTTATATTGACACTCTGCTGCAGCGTGAGAAGCGCCACAACGAATTTCAATCTCATTTACACTCATACCTTTGACAAGATGTTCCGCTATCAAAAGTTCTCCGGCAAAAACATCAGCCTGCCATTCGGGATCCTCATAAGCTTTTAAAGGTGCGTTGTCCGATTTTCTACAAAGTGCAACTCTATCATTATCATGCATAAGCAAGTGCCCGACTTCGTGCAAAATTGTAAATCTTGCTCTTCCGTCACCCTGAGTAGCTTTTTCGTAAACATCTTCACGAATTTTAATTGTATTAAGACTTGGGATAGTTTCACCTTCTTTGTCCGGCATTTCTGAATGTTCAACTATCTCATATGTAAAATCATCAATTAAATTCGGTAAAATAATTTCAAGAAATTCTACTACCGGGAAATACAAACGATCTGTCATTCCACATAATTCACGAACATATTTTGTAAAAGCTCTTATCTGTTTTCTTGATATACCTTGTGCAACAAAATTTGCCATAAATCAGTTTTTGTCCTCCTTTAAAATCTGCCATAACTTTTGCAATTCATTATCATTAAACCCGTTTAATTTGCGAGCAAATGAAAATGCTAATTCTCTTTGCTTGAAATTGAGATTTGCGAGTCCAATTTCAACACATTCATTTGTTTCGCTTATGGCATTTTGCAATTCTATAATCTTATCATTGGATAATGAATACAAATTGCTGATTTTTTTTGCCCAATCTGTAGGAATTTTCTTCTTGCCGTTTTCTACAGCAGAAAGAAATGAAGACGTAACTTCCAACTTTTCAGCCATAGTTTTTAGAATTTCTCCGTTATCCATTCTCAGAATACGCAAGAATTTTCCAAAAGCAGTAATCATTTTTGTAACCTCCTAATTATGATTTTTCAAATCACAAGCTCATTATAACATACAAATTTTGTATTGTCAACCTTTTTGGTTAATTTATTTTCTTAAGAAGTTCATCCTTGGTTTTTAATCTAAAAAAATGTAAAGGTTTTTAGATAAAAACACCCACTAAAAATAGTGAGTGTTTCTGTTGCCCGTTATTTAATTTTCTCCGCTTCTACCAGCATATTCTCGATAAATATCCCATAACCTTTTGTTGGATCATTCACAAATACGTGTGTTACCGCACCCACAAGCTTTCCCTTCTGAATGATTGGGCTGCCACTCATTCCCTGAACGATACCGCCTGTTTTAGAAATTAAATTCTTGTCGGTCACTTTTATGATCATATCCTTGCCGTCAGGCTGGTTAAGCATAATACGCTTTATGGTTATGGTATATTCTTTCACACCATTGCCGTCAATGTCGCAAAGGATAGACGCATCGCCTGTTACTACTTCGGATTTATCGGCAGTTTCCATATCCTTACCCTCGCTTGGAGATGAAATTGTGCCTGAAATTCCGTAGTGGGTATTGCCTGATATTTTTCCTAATGTTTCTCCGTCTATTTTTCCTGTTATTGCACCTGGTGAACCTTTTTGCCCTTTAATTGTACTAAACTGAGAACAATTTTGAATAATGCCATATCTTACGGGCATAATATTACCGGTATCAATGTCGCAAATTCCGTGTCCCAGTCCGACGAATCGGTTGTTTATTGAGCAGGTTATTGTGCCTAAGCCTGCTGTGCTGTCACGAAGCCATAGCCCCAGCTTTGCTCCGTCTTTTGTCAGGACAGGTGTCACTGTTATGGTGTATTCCTCGCCGTTACGCATAATCAAAAGCGTAGCGTCACCGTTTTTTACAGCATCAGATACAACCTCTACATCTGTTGCTTTTGTGCCGTTTACTTCTTTTATTATATCACCTTTTTTTATTCCGTATCCTGATGCTAAATTGATTTTTTTTCCGTCTGTCTGAGTCAGAGTTGCAGTATCAGTTATAATAAGTCCGTCAGTGTACATTCTCACCCCTACGCACTCACCTGAAACTGTTACCTCTTGTGCCATAACCGATAAAGGTGTGACACAGCTGAAAAAAATCGAAAACAAAACTGCGGAAAGTTTATCCATTCATATATTGACCTCCTTTCATTTATTACTGCCTGATGTATCAGGCCTTAATATTGTCCCTTTTTGTCGAAATCTTTATACTGTAAAACTTATTCTTTAAATGGTGTAAAAAAACATAGATTTTTTTAAAAGTTTGTGGTACAATAGGATTAAGTATTAATACAAAACGGAGAACAAAATGGAAAATTATCTTGACAGATTAAATGTTAATCAGCGAAAAGCGGTAGAGAAAACAGAAGGGCCGCTTCTTGTGCTTGCAGGTGCCGGAAGCGGTAAGACAACAGTATTAGCAAGCAGAGTTGCGTATATAATGCAGAATACATATACACAGCCATGGCAAGTCCTTGCCATAACCTTTACAAATAAAGCGGCATCGGAAATGCGTGAGAGAATAGAAAAATATGTAGGCGAGGACGTAAAGGAAATGTGGATTGGTACATTTCATTCTATTTGCGTCCGTATTTTGCGTACCTGCATAGACAGGCTTGGTTATACAAAGGAATTTGTTATTTATGATACGGCAGATGCACGCACACTTGTTAAAGATTGCGTAAAAGAGCTGGGTCTTGATGATAAGGAATATCCGCCGAGGAGCGTTTTAAGCATTATTTCACGTACCAAAAACGATATGATGACACCTGATGAGTTTCTCTCCCAATACGGATCACATC
>CAKSGP010000125.1 GCA_934454745.1 uncultured Clostridia bacterium | reverse complement strand
ATATTAGAGGACGGCGAACTGCGTCTGTATATTGACGAAAACGGCATAAGCCGTCTTATTTCACGTGAGGAAATCAGTGAGGATTCATACCCTGTTTCTGATATTGCATCACTGAAAAAAGGGCTTATTTTTGAAACCTCAGACGGTGCCATCTCACTGATGGAAAATTTTATATCTTGAGTAAATATGAACTATCTGTTAAATGTTATAATTTATAAAAAACGATAAAAATTGGCGTATTTTAAAGATATTTTGCAAAAATGTCAATTTTTATTAGTTTTTCATAGCTTGAAAAAGGCTGATAAAAGTTGCATAATAGCCTTGTTAGCACTCAAAGAGGTCGAGTGCTAACAAGGCAAGTTAAAAAGCTTACGCTTATTTATAAATTTACAGGAGGTTGTTATTATGACTATCAAACCATTAGCTGACAGAGTAGTACTTAAAATGCTTGAAGCTGAAGAAACCACAAAAAGCGGTATTATCCTATCTTCAAAATCTCAGGAAAAGCCTGAAATTGCAGAGATTATCGCAGTAGGTCCTGGTGGCGTTGTAGACGGAAACGAGGTTAAAATGGAAGTTTCAGTAGGCGACAAGGTGCTTACATCTAAGTATGCCGGTACAGAAGTAAAGGTAGACGGCGAGGAATACAAAATCGTAAGCCAGAGCGATATTTTAGCAAAGGTTATTGACTAATTATAAGAAAGGAAGTACTTAATTATGGCAAAGGATATTAAATACGGACAGGACGCAAGACATTCTCTTGAAGCAGGTATTAACCAGCTTGCAGATACTGTTAAGATTACACTTGGTCCGAAAGGCAGAAACGTAGTTCTCGGAAAGAAATTTGGTGCACCGCTTATCACAAATGATGGTGTTACAATCGCAAAAGAAATTGAGCTTGAGGACGCATTTGAAAATATGGGTGCACAGCTTGTAAAGGAAGTTGCAACAAAAACAAACGATGTTGCAGGTGACGGTACAACAACCGCTACACTTCTTGCTCAGGCACTTGTCAGAGAAGGGCTTAAAAATGTTGCATCAGGTGCTAACCCAATGATCGTAAGACGCGGTATCCAGAAGGCTGTTGATGTTGCAGTTAAAAACCTGCTTGATTCAGCAAAGAGCGTATCAGGAAAGCACGACATTGCAAGAGTTGCATCTGTATCTGCGGCTAATGAAGAGGTCGGCGAGCTTATAGCTGAGGCTATGGAAAAGGTTACAGCTGACGGCGTTATAACAGTCGAGGAATCAAAGACTGCAGAAACATATTCTGAAATTGTTGAGGGTATGCAGTTTGACCGCGGCTATATCACACCTTATATGGTAACTGATACTGATAAGATGGAAGCAGTTTTAGATGATCCTTACATCTTAATCACAGATAAAAAGATTTCAAATATACAGGAAATCCTTCCCCTTCTTGAGCAGGTAGTTCAGTCAGGCAAGAAAATGGTTATTATCGCTGAGGACGTTGAGGGCGAAGCACTTTCAACTCTTATTGTTAATAAGTTAAGAGGTACATTCACTTGCGTTCCCGTTAAGGCTCCCGGCTTTGGCGACAGACGTAAGGCAATGCTTCAGGATATTGCTATTCTTACAGGTGGTCAGGTTATAACAGAGGAGCTTGGTCTTGAGCTTAAGGATGCAGATGTATCAATGCTTGGCCGTGCAAAGCAGGTTAAGATTTCAAAAGAACTTACAATAATCGTTGACGGTGCAGGTGACAAGGCGGCAATTGAGGACAGAGTTAAGGTTATAAAGGGCGAGAGTGAAAACAGCACATCAGATTTTGACCGTGAAAAGCTTCAGGAGCGTCTTGCTAAGCTTGCAGGCGGTGTTGCAGTTATAAGAGTCGGTGCTGCTACTGAAACAGAAATGAAGGAAATGAAGCTCCGTATAGAGGATGCTCTAGCAGCTACAAAGGCGGCAGTTGAGGAAGGTATAGTAGCAGGAGGCGGAACAAGCTATCTTGACGTTATTCCTGCTGTTACAAAGCTTCTTGACGAAACTGACGGTGATGAAAAGACAGGTGTTTCAATTGTTCTTAAGGCACTTGAGGAACCGGCTTGGCAGATTGCTAAAAATGCAGGTCTTGAAGGTGCAGTAATCGTTGATAAGGTTAAGAGCTTACCTATAGGCGAAGGCTTTAACGCACTCACAAGCGTATACGGAAATATGATAGAAATGGGTATCGTTGACCCGGTTAAGGTTACAAGAAGTGCATTGCAAAATGCGGCATCTGTTGCATCAATGGTTCTTACAACAGAGAGTCTTGTTGCCGACAAGCCTGAACCTCCGGCTCCCGCACCTGCAATGGATCCGGGAATGGGCGGAATGTATTAATAAAAATTAATACCAAGATAAATCAGGGCTGTTGCAATTTTGCAACAGCCCTATTAACATTAGCTTTTATTCGGATTTAACACCATTAAATCCCCTCGTCTGTTTTTGGGGACATCCCCCTCTCAGTTCTATTATTTTCTCGTGTTACCCCATTTGTCAACTGAAATAACGTCATAGCTTAGTGTTTCGTCATCAATTTCAATACTTTCTGCAACAGTTGATGCAATCTGTTCTCCATCTACATAAACACGATAATAACAATGTTCTTCATCCTCGCACTTATTCCAGCAAAGTCTGCCGTTCTCAGTCTTTATGCCGGTTATCTCGCTTGGGACTCTGTCTGTATAGTCTGTTGTCAAAAATACAATAGAACGTGGTGGCAAAGTTGTTTTAAGTGCATTGTCATTTACATCAATAAGTTCGGAATAGTCCTGCAAATCATTGAATTTGCTGTACGGAATATTTCCCGCTTCAAAAATATACTTCCTTAGAGCCTTACTGCAATTGTGTTCAATCTCCATATCAATATCCATCTGTTCATTTTTCCAGTTTATGATTGCAATTGAAACAGAGCCGTCCGCATTTGTTACTGCAGCACAACGAAGATGTTTATCATCCCACTCGCTTATTAACACTCTGGAGCCTTTCTTGAATAATTTTGCCATATAACCCATTGTATATAGTGAAGCACGCGAGCCGTAATCATTTTCATCATCACACCATTTTATAAGACCGTTCTTGTTGTAACGAATTGAAAGTCCATGACCTGAAAAACGAGCAACATCATATAAGGCCTTTTCTTCTTCTGTATCACCGTTTTCGCGTATAAATGGATCCGGATAATCAAACATCGTCCAGAAAGCACTGGCAAAACAGCCTGTATTTATGGCAGCAATTGACATTTCAGAGATAGCTATTGCATAGTCTCCCTCGCCTTCGGGTACATCAACACAATAACAACAATCATTTCCCATAGGCATAGTAGGTGAGAATTTATGTTTACCGCTATTAATGCCGTATTCGCCTAACATAAAACGTTTTTCTTTTGTTTTGGCTGTGCTTACCGGATCAGCAAAGGATCTGCAATAATAGTCATACGCACTAAGATCGCCCGGTGTAATGTCACCAACATATAAATGAGCACAGTACATTTCGGTTATCTCGTCCATATTTTGTGCCGCCCAATCAATCTGATGAAAATTCGATACACCCGAACCATCTGATGCAATTAAACCTATATCAAGATTATGTCTTTTAAATGCAAGATATAAACACTGATGCAGTTCCTTGAATAGATCCAAATGCTGTGACAGATAGGCATAAGTATTTCCGCAAGACAATTCGTTTGTAAAGCAGTAGTAACGTATTTTTGTACACTTGCGGACATTTATGAGATAATCTAAATTAGATGCAACTTTTTCACAGTATTCCTCCATATTAAAATCGTCCATAAACATCGGAGCTCTTCCCGGTGCAAGGTACAGAAGTGTCTTTGCTTTTCTAAAAGTCTTGTCATAGTAATCGGCAAAGGCATCCATTGCCTCCTTTGTCCAATCGGCATATCCTGCAAATAATCGCGAAAAAGTAGGTGATATTTCTCCAAACACCTTCAGCACATTTTCATTTAAAAATTTTTCTGACATAATCGGCGTCATAGTTGCTTCGCTGTTCTGAAAGCCCACTCCGCCAAAAAGCCATCTTTGTCTTGGTTTTGTTATCTTAATTCTGCTCATAATTATTCTCCTTGTATAAAGTTTATTATTGCAGTTTATTTTCATAAACTATCATAAATTTATTCTATCTGTTGATATACAAAAAGGCAATTAACTAATTTGTAATTTTTGTGTACAAATTAAGAAAAAAAGTTTTAAACAACACTTCGTGTCGCCCTGAATTTAGCCGGAGTTATTTCATATATAGCTTTAAACTGCCTTATAAAAAACGAAACATCCGTAAAACCGCACAATTCTGAAATCTCGCTCACTGATAAATCTGTTGTTACAAGCAAGTTTTCACTTTTTTTTAACCTCTTATTTCTGATGTAGTCAAAGGGAGTCAAGCCTGTGCTTTTTTTAAAAACATTTATAAAATGTCCTTTGGTGTAGTACGAAAGTTCTGCTAATTCATCAAGAGTTATCTTTTTGTGTAAATTTTCATCAATATATTTGATAATTCTCGTTATTTTACTGTTGTATCTTTGCGGGTTTTTTTTCAGGCTTCTGTATGCGTCAGCCATAAAGAGAAAAAGCACTTCCATAATGTGTTCTTTCGGAACGTTCGTGTCAATAGGAATAAATTGTTCTATAAGCCTGACACATTCATCAAAATGTTCTGAATTTACAGCTATCGGCAGCTCGGCAAAAAACTTATCATATATACTTCTCTGGTTTTTCCCCTGTCGCCTTCTGTTATAGTCTTTTCTTTGTATATCGCCGGAAAAATCAAGCGTAATACAATAGCAATCATAGCTGCCCGCAGAGGAAACCACATCACCAGGCTTTCTGAACACAATTGTTTTTGGTTCTATTTTGTAAGAAATCCCATTTACCATCATTTCCATATTACCGCTAATATGGAAATCCAATTCATAATCTTTGACCTCTCTGGGAT
>CAKSGP010000124.1 GCA_934454745.1 uncultured Clostridia bacterium | reverse complement strand
ATTCAAAGTCACGCAATACCATATATGTGTCGGCGTAACCGTAATCACCAAATAATAATGTATTGTACAAATCCATAAATATATTTGTATTGCCGGGAACAATTGTTCCGTTTATAAGCTGTTCAAGAGCACCTCTTAGCTGAGCATTTGTTGCATAGATGTTCTTAACCTCGTCATTACCCATAACACGAAGTCTTGCATCAACCTCATCTGCACGAAGTCCGAAAATATATATATTATCCTCTCCGACCTGCTCGTACATTTCTACGTTTGCACCATCCATTGTACCTATCGTTACGGCACCGTTTAACATAAACTTCATATTACCCGTGCCTGATGCCTCTTTACCTGCTGTTGAAATCTGCTCCGATACATCAGCTGCAGTTACAAGCTTTTCAGCAATTGACACACCATAGTTTTCTATGAATATAACCTTTATCTTATTATCAATGCGAGCGTCATTGTTAATCATATCGCCTACTGAGTTAATAAGCTTTATGATGTTCTTTGCACGCTTATAGCCAGGGGCTGCCTTTGCACCGAATATATATGTTTTTGGATAATAGTTCTTTGCGTACTCTTTATCTGTAAGTATTCTGTTATATTCAGCAATAATATGAAGAACGTTCATCATCTGACGCTTGTATTCGTGAAGCCTTTTACACTGTATATCAAATATAGAATCAGGATTAACTTCTACACCGTTATGTTCCTTAATATAGTCAGCAACAACCTGCTTGTTTGCACGCTTGATTGCCTCGTACTTTTTTTGGAATGTTGCATCGGTTGCATACTTTGCAAGTCCCTGAAGCTTATCTGCATCCTTCAGCCATCCTTTGCCTATTGTATCGTCAATAAGCTTTGTAAGAGCAGGGTTACAGTTTGCAATCCATCTTCTGAACGTAATACCGTTTGTGATAGCGTGGAAACGGTCCTTATCCATCATATAGTAGTCACGGAAAATATCCTGCTTCAATATATCTGTGTGAAGCTTTGATACACCATTTACAGCAAATACGCTTGCAAGACAGGTATTAGCCATTGACACCTGATTGTTTGAAAAGATTGCCATATAGTCGTGCTTACCCTTATCGCCGGGATAGAATGCCTCTACCCTTTCCATAAGACGTCTGTTCATTTCCTCAAGAATCATATAAAGTCTTGGAACAACACGTCTGAACATATCCTGGGGCCACTTTTCAAGTGCCTCACTCATTACTGTATGGTTAGTATAAGCAAATACGTGTGTTACTATTTCCCACGCCTCGTCCCAGCCAAGACCTTTTTCGTCCATAAGCAAACGCATAAGCTCAGGGATAGCCATTGTCGGGTGGGTATCATTTATATGAATAACGATTTTTTCAGGTAGTAAAAACCAGTTATTACCGTTTCTTTCCTCAAATTCCTTTAATATCCACTGCAAGGTTGCAGATACAAGGAAATATTGCTGTTTAAGGCGAAGCTCTTTACCTTCTGTATGGTTATCCTCAGGATAGAGAACCTTAGAAATAACGCTTGCAAGCTCTTTTTCCTCAATTGCACGTGTGTAGTCACCTGAATTGAAGGCGCGCATATTAAATTCTGATGATGACTGTGCACTCCATAGTCTTAGCTTATTTATTATCTTTGAATCGTATCCGCATAGGGGTACATCATAGGGTACAGCAAGAACTGTTCTCTCGTTTGAGTAGGAAATGTTCATTTTTCCGTTTTCCCAGTATGCATTCACATCTCCGCCAAAGGAAACCTTAACAGCTTCTTCAGGACGTGCAACCTCCCAGGCATTGCCGTTTTCAAGCCATGTATCGGGAAGCTCCGTCTGGAAACCGTCTACTATTTTCTGTCTGAAAAGACCGTACTCATATCTCAATGTACATCCGTATGCAGGTAAGTCGAGAGTTGTAAGCGAATCTATAAAGCATGCCGCAAGTCTGCCAAGACCACCGTTACCAAGACCTGCATCATTTTCAAGCTCTGCAACCTCAGGAAGAGTATATCCCAAATCGTTTAATACAGCTTCATAATCCTCTGTCTGCATAAGGTTTAATACGTTTGTACAAAGAAGCCTGCCCATCAAAAATTCAAATGAAAGATAGTACAGCTTTTTTGAGCCCTCTTTTTTAACTTCACGGTGTGACTTTGCCCATTTCTCCATTATCTTGTCACGGACTGTAAGTGCACACGCCGTATAAATCATATGAGGTGTTGCTTCCTCCATAATCTTACCAAAATGTCGATTAACCTTTCCTATAATTTCGTTCTTTAACGCCTCCTGCTTTGGTGTAAGCTTGTTTTTTGCGTTTTTCTCTTCCATGAATCTCTCTCCTTAATTTTCACAATGCGAATTTTTATTTCTTTTTTACAGCCTTTTTCTTAGATGCTGTTTTTTTCTGCTCGGATGGTGTAAAGGGATTTTTCACCTCGACCACTTTAGGCTCCTTTGCTTTTTCTGCAATCTCCGCCTCTGAGGCTTCAAAATCGTTACGGATATTCTTGTCAAAATCCGATTTTTTCTTTGGCGGTGTCTTTACCACCTTTTGGGGACGTGCTATACCTGTGATTGAGCTATACATATCAATGTACTTTTCTGCTGAAACATTCCAGGAATAGTCTGCATTCATTGCTTGCTTTACAAGCTTTGACCAGGCATCCTTATCGTTATAGTAAACGTCCATTGCCGAATAAATACAGCCAAGCATTTCGTCTGCATTATAGTTGGCAAATGAAAAGCCGTAGCCCTCGCCTGTAAATTTATTATACGGAATTACAGTGTCCTTTAATCCGCCCGTTTCACGGACTATGGGAAGTGTACCGTATTTCATTGATATAATCTGCGAAAGTCCACAAGGCTCAAATGCTGACGGCATCAAGAATGCATCGCACGCAGCATATATCTTATGCGACATTTCGTTTGAATATGCTATGTATGCTGAAATTCTATCGGGGTGTTTCCATGAATAGTGACGGAACAGATTTTCATATCTCTCCTCGCCTGTACCGAGAACTACAAGCTGACAGCCGTCGCTGTTACAAAGCTCCTCAAGCTTATATGCAATAAGGTCAAAGCCTTTCTGGTCAGTAAGTCTTGAAACTATTCCGATAAGCATTTTATCTGGATTTTCGGGAAGTCCCAATTCCTTTTGCAGCTCCGCTTTATTTGCGGCTTTGCCTGATTTTACTGTACGCGGTGTGTATTTCTTTGGTATGAACTCGTCTTTTTGCGGATTCCAATCCTCATAAGAAATACCGTTTACGATTCCTAAAAGGTCATTCTGTCTTGCACGCAAAAGGGAATCAAGCCCCTCGCCGAAATACGGTGTTGTTATTTCTCTTGCGTATGTGTCAGAAACCGTAGTTATTTTGTCTGCATATACCATTCCGCCCTTTAAGAGGTTGGCATCCCCATAATACTCAAGCTTATCTGATGTGAAGTAGTAATCGGAAATACCCATTGCATCCTTTATTTCAGGCATACCCCAACGCCCCTGGAATTTAAGGTTATGAATGGTGATGACTGTCTTCATATTCTGATAGAACGGATTATTACGGAATGTATCAAGCAATACAGGTATAGGACCTGTCTGCCAGTCATTACAATGAACGACATCAGGGCAGAAACCCACTGTCGGAAGTATCGATAAGGCTGCCTTTGAAAAAAATATGAATTTCTCGCAGTCAAGGTGGATATGGTCATAAGGCTTATCGCCATTAAAATATAACTTGTTATCAATAAAATAGTAAATGCAATTATTATAATTAAGCTCAAATATACCGCAATACTGTCTACGCCACGCCATATCAATATAGATATTGCCAACATATCTCATCTCGTCTTTAAATTTTTGAGGTATGCTTTTATAAAGCGGTAAAATGACACGTGCATCGACACCTTTTTCTCGGAGTGTCTGGGGAAGCGAACCTACAACATCACCAAGACCGCCTGTTTTTATAAAAGGTGCACACTCTGATGTAGCAAATAATACTTTCATAAGTTTTACCATTGCCTTTCTGTGTATACAATACACCAAATTAATTTTATTATTTTTTCTCTTCATTGTCAATTAATGCGTTGAAAAACAGTTGTTTTTTACAACATAATTCGCATTTTTGCAAAGATATTAGATATTTTTACAATAATCTATGAATAAACGAAACAGGAGGCAAAAGACAGCCTCCTGTCAAACTCATACATTATATTATCATACCCTTTGATATTGCAAGGGGATAATTTTCCTGTCCTATAAGCTTTCTGCCCTTTGTTATTACAACTTCTTTATCAAATACAACGTAGTTTACCTCTGCACCTGATTCAATAACACTGTCCTGCATTATAACAGAATCCTTTACGATAGCACCCTTTTCGACCTTGACACCACGTGAGAGAACAGAGTTTATTACTGTTCCTTCAATTACACAACCATCAGATATGAAGCTGTTTTTACATACTGCTTCATCGCCGTATTTTGAAGGACTCTGGTCCTTTGTTTTTGTATAGATAGGACGTTTACGGTTAAATACTTCATCTCTGCGGTCAGCCTTAAGAAATTCCATATTTGTACGGTAGTAGGATTTCATAGAATCTATTTTGTAAAAGTGACCGTCAAATTCATACCCAAAAATACGTGTGCCTGACATCTTTTTGATTATGGCATCTTTAACAAAGTCAACATCACCCCGAGCCGAACATTCATCAATAATGCTCTCAAGCAACACCTTTTCCATAACGAATACTTCAAGGCTGGCATTTGTTGTTTTCGGATAATACGGCTGTACCTCTATGTCGCATACTCTGCCGTCTTCATCTATATCAAGAAGTGTATAGCGTGATAATTCCGATTCCTCAACACCGTTTATATTTTTATAAACAACGGTAATATCTGCCTGCTGTTCTATATGGCTTTTAACAACTGCATCAAAATCAATGTTGTATATCATATTTCCCAATGATAATATAACATAGGTATGAGTACTTCTGTGTATGTATTCTCTTATTCCTGCAAGCAAATCTATATTTCCCTTTATAACGCCAAATTTCTTTTCAATATTCGGTGGTAGGAGC
>CAKSGP010000123.1 GCA_934454745.1 uncultured Clostridia bacterium | reverse complement strand
GTCGTATCAGGCAGACCGATTATGTCAAAGGCAACAAGTCCGTTTGATATATCTGTCTGTATTTCTATTATTGCTCCGTCAAGTCCCGTAAGGGATACGGTGTTTAGTTTTGTAAACATATCCGTTCACCTTTCCTTCATATTATTTTCAGTATAACATAAGTTTCCGATAAATTCAATATAATAAATAAATTTACTTGTAAAAGTATAGAAAACAGCGTAAATACTTGACACGGTTGCCTAAATATGATAAAATACCAGGGACTATTTGAAAAGGGAGAATAAGATGATTACTGGCAAACAAAGAGCATATTTGCGTAAATTAGGTCATACAATGCAACCGATTTTCCAGATAGGGAAAGACGGAATAACAGATACCCTTATGACTGCTATTGATGAAGCATTGGAAAAGCGTGAGCTTATAAAGCTTTCAATACTTGAAACGGCTATGCTTGATACAAAAGAAACCTGCGATACAGTTGCAAAGCGATTGCTCGCCGAACCTGTACAGGCAATAGGAAACAGATTTGTGCTTTATCGTAAATCATCAAATGAGAAATACAGAAAAATAGAGCTTCCGAGAAAATGAAAAAGATAGGTATTTTTGGCGGAACATTTGACCCGATACATTTTGGGCATATCGCCCTTGCACGCGAGGCACTTTTAGAATATAATCTTTCTGAGGTGCGTGTTATGACGGGCGGAATGCCGCCTCATAAACGGGGGAAGCTTACAGATGCCATAATAAGGCATAAAATGGTTGAGCTTGCACTATCGGGCGAGGATAAAATAGTTCCCTTTGATTACGAGGTGTCAAAAACTCACTACACCTATACGGCAAAAACACTTCTTGAGCTTAAAGAGCTTTATCCTGGTTGGGAGATTTATTTTATAATCGGACAAGATTCCCTTTATGATTTGCCCGATTGGTACGAACCGCGGACTGTTACGGATAACTGCATATTGCTTGTATATCCGAGGGATAATATTAATAGTCTATACGAGCTTATCGATGAGCGTAAAAAACAGTTTAATGCAGATATACGTCCTATAAGTGCACCCTTGGTAGATATTTCATCAACCTATATCAGGGAATGTGTTAAATCAGGGGAAAATATAGATGATTTTGTCCCCAAAGCCGTAAGAGAATTCATAAAAGAAAAAGGGTTATACGTATAATGAATATTGATGAAATAGACAGAAGATTAAAAAAAGAACTTGACGAACCGCGTTACCGACACAGCAAGGGCGTTGCAGATGAGGCAAAGCGACTTGCTAAAATTTCAGGCATTGATAAGGAAAAGGCATATCTTGCAGGGCTAATTCACGATTGTGCAAAGTGCATTTCATATGATGAATCCGTAAAACTTGCAAAAAAGTATGGCTGTGAGCTTGACAGAATGACCTTGGAATGTCCGGGAGTTATTCACGCACCCGTTGGTGCTGTTGTGGCAGAGCATGAATACGGTATAACCGACAGAGAAATACTTGATGCCATACGCCGCCATACGGTAGCCGGTATGAATATGACACTTCTTGATAAAATTATATATATTGCTGATATGACCGAGACTAATCGTGACTTTGAGGGAGTTTTACAATTGCGGAGTTTGTGCGATAAAGACATTGATGCCGCATATTGTGAAGCACTGCGCAGGTCGGTTGTATATAATATTAAAAAAGGAAACATAGTACACCCTGATACGCTTTATGCTTGGAATGAAATGTGTATAGAAAATAAACATAAACAAAGGGAGGAAAAGATATGACAGCAAATGAAAAGGCACAAGCTGTCCAAAAGGCGCTTGATGACAAGAAGGCTTCAAATATTGAAGTTATAGATGTTAAGGAACGTACATCTTTAAGTGAGTATTTTGTTATTGCTTCCTGTCAATCGTCGGTTCAGGTTCGTGCTTGTGCCGATAATGTTGAGGAACAGCTTGAGGAATTGGGAATAAAGGTCCGTCATAAAGAGGGATACAGCACAGGCTCCTGGGTGCTTATGGATTATGGCGACGTTGTAGTTCATATTATGCAACAGGAAATACGTGAATTTTACGGCATTGAGCGTCTGTGGGACGATGCCGGCACAATGCTTACAGAAGAATAAGAGAGGTAGAATAGAAATGGCTGAATATAATTTCAAAATGATTGAAAAGAAGTGGCAGGACAGATGGGACGAGGCACACGCTTTTGAGGCAGAAAACGGCTCGGATAAAAAGAAGTTTTTCGGACTTATAGAGTATCCGTATCCCTCAGGTCAAGGCTTGCACGTAGGACACCCAAGAAGCTATACGGCAATGGATATAATAGCAAGAAAACGCCGTATGCAAGGGTACAATGTACTTTATCCCATAGGCTGGGACGCATTCGGTCTGCCTGCTGAAAATTATGCAATAAAGAATAACGTTCACCCTGCGGTTATAACTGCAAAGAATATTGCAAACTTTAAGCGTCAGCTTAAAATGCTGGGTTTCTCTTTTGACTGGTCAAGAGAGGTTAATACAACGGATCCCGATTATTATAAATGGACCCAGTGGATATTCCTACAGTTATTCAAAAAAGGTCTTGCATACAAGCAGGAAATGCCGATTAACTGGTGTACCTCCTGTAATGTAGGTCTTGCAAATGAAGAGGTTGTAAACGGAGTTTGCGAGCGTTGCGGCGGCGAGGTTATACAGAAAAGACAGAGTCAGTGGATGCTTAAAATCACGGAGTATGCACAAAGACTTATAGATGATCTTGACGATATAGATTTCCTTGACAAGATAAAAACACAGCAACGTAACTGGATAGGCAGAAGTGAAGGCGCTGAGGTTAAATTCACCCTCACAACAGGCGATGAGATGGTTGTTTATACCACAAGATGCGACACACTTTTCGGTGCAACATATACAGTTATATCACCTGAGCATCCCCTTATTGAAAAGCTTAGTGATAAAATCTCAAACTATGAGGAAGTAAAGGCATATCAGGCGGCTGCTGCAAAGAAGTCAGAATTTGAAAGAACAGAGCTTGCAAAGGAAAAGACAGGTGTCAAGCTTTGCGGTGTCAATGCCATAAACCCTGTAACAGGTACTGAAATTCCTGTATTTGTATCAGATTACGTTCTTGTGACCTACGGAACAGGTGCTATTATGGCAGTTCCTGCTCACGATACACGTGACTGGGAATTTGCAAAGAAGTTCGATTTGCCTATAATTGAGGTAGTAGCAGGCGGCGATGACGTAGAAAAAGAGGCATATACCGATGTTGCAAGCGGAACTATGGTAAATTCAGGATTTTTGACAGGAATGACTGTGAAAGAAGCTATTCCTGCAATGATAGATTACCTTGAAAAAGAGGGACTTGGAACACGTAAGGTTAACTACAAGCTTCGTGACTGGGTGTTCTCACGTCAGAGATACTGGGGCGAGCCTATTCCCATTATTCATTGCCCAAAATGCGGTCAGGTTCCTGTGCCTGAGGAGGAGCTTCCTCTTGTTCTTCCTGATATGGAGGAATTTAAGCCGGGCGAGAATGGTGAATCACCCCTTGCTAATGCAACAGATTGGATAAATACGACTTGTCCTTGTTGCGGAGGCCCTGCAAAGCGTGAAACAGACACAATGCCCCAGTGGGCAGGGTCAAGCTGGTATTTCTTAAGATATACAGATGCCCACAATGACAGTGCTTTAGCATCAAAGGAGGCACTTGATTATTGGACTCCTGTTGATTGGTATAACGGCGGTATGGAGCATACAACACTTCACTTGCTTTATTCACGTTTCTGGCATAAGTTCTTGTTTGATATAGGAGTTGTTCCTACAAAAGAGCCCTATCAGAAGAGAACATCCCACGGTATGATTCTTGGTGAGAACGGCGAGAAGATGTCAAAATCAAGAGGAAATGTCGTAAATCCTGACGATGTTGTTGAGGAGTTTGGTGCAGATGCGTTTAGAACATATGAAATGTTCTTAGGTGCCTTTGACCAGAGTACACCCTGGTCACAGCAAGGTCTTAAAGGCTGTTATAAGTTCATGGAAAAGATATGGAATCTTCAGAACATACTAACAGATGATGAGGGTTATAGCCCTGAACTTGAAAAGTCAGTTCATAAGACTATAAAGAAGGTTGGCGAGGACTTTGAGAGAATGAAATTTAATACAGCTATTGCAACGATGATGAGCTTCCTAAACGATGTATCGAAAAAAGGCTCAATCACAAAGGGCGAATACAAGACTTTAATCACCTTGCTGAACCCTGTTGCACCTCACATAACAGAGGAGCTTTGGGAAATTTTAGGCGGAGAAGGCTTGCTTTCTCTTGCAAAATGGCCTGAATATGACGAGGCAAAAACTGTTGATGACGAGGTTGAAATAGTTGTACAGATAAACGGAAAAATCCGTGATAAGATGAACGTTTCAGCAGACCTTGACCGTGCAGGTCTTGAGGCTGTGGCAATGGAATCAGAGCGGATCCGTGAGCTTACAGAGGGAAAGACTGTTATTAAGGTTATCGCTGTTCCCGGCAAGCTTGTAAACATAGTTGTTAAATAAACAGCAGAAAGGAATTGTGAAATGTCAATATTCGGAAAGAAAAAGAATAATTCTGAGGATAAGGCTGACACACACAAGAAAGAAAATTCTACTCTTGACCTCATAAAAGAAACAATGAATGAGGTCAAAGAGGAGAATAAAGAGAAGTCGACAACAGAACCGTCTGTTAATATTTCCCTTGAACTGAGAATGGCGATTACGGGATATTTAAAAGATAAATCAGAGGAAAATCTGAATAAAATATTAAATTGCCTGCAAAATCCTAAGACAATGGTTACAATAGGGGCACAGCTTATTCCTGATGTCGGGGACGGAGCAAATCAGGATAAAGACAAACCAAATCTTGATAACCCCGTAGGTATAAATCCGATGCTTCTTGCAGACTCATCAGGTAAAAAGGTGTTCCCGGTATTTTCAGGCTGGGATGCAATCCCTGAGAATTTACAAAAGGAAACAACAAAGGTTAATATAGCATTTGCAAATTGTGTTGATATATATAAAACTCTTAATGATGTTGATGCATTTG
>CAKSGP010000122.1 GCA_934454745.1 uncultured Clostridia bacterium | reverse complement strand
GTCTTAAGATAATGCGTAAAGCAGGCGATGAGCTTGATATGCCGATATGTACAGAGCTTATGGATACACGTGATGCTGAACTTGTGGCAGAGTACTCGGATATTATCCAGATTGGTGCAAGAAATATGCAGAACTTCAAGCTGTTGCGTGAGGTTGGAAAGATTAATAAGCCAGTACTTTTAAAGCGCGGTCTTGCAAGTACAATCGAGGAATGGCTTATGGCGGCTGAATATATTCTGTCTGAGGGTGATAACAGCGTTATCCTTTGTGAGCGTGGAATAAGAACTTACGAAACATCTACAAGAAACACCTTTGACGTAAGTGCAATCCCTGTAACACAGGAATTGACACATCTTCCGATTATAGGCGATCCGAGTCATGCTTCGGGAACATATAAATATGTTCCGTCTTTGGCAAAAGCGGCTGTTGCGGCAGGTGCAGACGGACTTATGATAGAGGTTCACGATTGCCCCGAATGTGCATCATCTGACGGTCCGCAGTCATTAAAGCCTGAAAAGTTTGATGCTCTTATGAAGGAGATTTCAAGTATTGCACAAGCAGTAGGCAAAACAATATAAAAATTTATAGGGTTGTAGTAAATTGCAGCCCCCTTTTAGAAGAATAAAAGTTTGAATAAAATTGACCATATTGCGCGTTCGCACTTGCTCGCATACTTGTGTATAGCCTCGCTCGTGTGTACGCAAAATTTGAACAATTTTCTTTCAAACTTAAGTTTTGCGAAAGGATTTGATAGTCATAGCTATGGAAATTTTAGGTTATCTCGGTCCTGACGGAACCTTTTCTCAGGAGGCGGCTCTTAGGTGGTCAAAAGGGAAATCGGAGCTTAAAGAATACCCCACCATTGCAAGTGCCATAAAGGCAGTTGATAAGGGTGAGATTCATTCGTGTATTGTACCTATTGAGAACAGCTTAAACGGCAGTGTAACAGCAACTCTTGATATGCTTGCCTTTGAGTGCGATGTCTATATAATAGGTGAGTATATACTCAGAATAAAGCAGAATTTAATGGTAAAAAAAGGAACAAAGAAAGAGGATATAAAGCTTATAATCTCCCATCCCCAGGCGTTGGGGCAATGCTCCAAGCTTCTTGAAAAAGAATTTTGCGGGGTAGAAGTAAAAGCATCATCATCAACTGCGGCGGCGGCAAAGCTGGTAAACGACAGTGACGGAACTGTTGCGGCTATTGCCCCTGAATCTGCCGCAAACCGATACGGACTTGATATAATGCACTCAGAATGTAATGATGATGTTAATAACTTTACACGATTTGCGCTAATAAGCAAAAAGAGAAATATGGAGGTAACGGGTAAAGACAAAAGCTCGGTTGTGTTTTCAACAGAGCATGTGCCTGGAGCATTATACCGTGCAATCGGACTTCTCGGTAATGAAAAAATCAATCTGTTAAAAATTGAATCACGCCCAATGAAAAACGAACTTGGCAAGTACGTGTTTTTTATAGACCTTGAGGGTAACATTGATGATGCAAAAATATATTTTGCTCTTGATAAGGTGAAAAAGAGCTCTATGTTTTATAAATTTTTGGGAAGCTACCCATATGAGAATTTGTAATAAAAATTTAACATTAAAAGTGGTGACAAATCTTAAATTATATGATATACTGTATTTTGAATATAGCATATAAAGGAGCGTTTATATTGAAAAAGATATATTTATCCTTGATTGCGGCCTTTGTTGCGGCATTGTTGCCCATAGAGGCTATGGCAGAAACACCTGCGGTTGTCTTATCAAACGGAATAAATGAAGTTAGTGTAAATATAACAGAAAATACAAATACAAAAAATGCAGATACGGTAATTCCCGGTATAACTGATTGCAAAACTGAAAAGACGCAGGAATTTACTATAACAGCGGCTGAGGATGCAACAGTATCCTTAAGACTTAAAGTAAGCAAAAGCATTTCATCTCAGACTACAACTCCGCTTAATAATTATAATATTAAGATAAATGACGTAAGTGGGAAAGCTGTATATGACAGTGCAGATGCTGAACCTGTAAAGGCTGATGCTTTGTATAAGGATATTCCCATTGGCGCTTTTAGTGCGAATGAGAAAAAAACATATAATATTACATATTCTCTGATAGATCCCAATATGGACGTTTCTGATTGACCTTTTTGGTGATGATAATGATTCCGGTAGTACCTCACAGGATCCGACAGCGAAATCAAACGAAATAACAAAGGTTTGCGGTAAGGACATTCCGGCGGGACGATTTGCAGTATCAGGTAACGGCAAACTTCAGATTTTATCATCTGCAGGCGGTATAAAGAGTGAAACGGTGATTACAGAAAATCCCGTATCAGGTACAAGTGTTAAACAGACTGTTGTAGCGTTGGAAACAGGCGATGTAATTAAAATCAAGCCTCTTGACGGTAATGAAAAAGCACGCCTTAAATTCGATAAGGTTTCAACGGATGCCCTGACCTCGACGGCAACGCCGAAAAACCCGGACAACTCAAAGGATAACCCGAAAACGGGTGATAGCGGAGCCGGTATTGTAATAGGTGTAGGAATTTTAGCAATTCTTGCAATTGCAGGACTTGAAGTAATAAAACGCAGAGGCAAAACCAATAACTAAAAACAGAAAGGATTTGATGAAGTGAAAGGTAAAATTACACTTATTCAAATCCTTTTAATTTTTGTATTTATAATATGTATAGCTTTGATTTGGGGTGAACTCGCCGACAGAAATAAGGATAAGAATAATATGGGAGCTGTAAAAGAGTCTGTAACCACTCAAATCCCCAATACCAATACAGATAACGACTCCAAAGAAGCAAGGCTCAATAAATATAAAGCACTTTATGAACAGAATAACGATACCGTAGGCTGGATAAGAATAGAGGATACCAATATAGACTATCCCGTAGTACAGAGTATTCAATCTAATGCTTACTATCTGCATCGGGATTTTAATAGGGAATACAGCAGTTCAGGAATCCCGTTTATGGACTACCAGTGCAGTATTGAACCGCAAAGTGATAATACAATTATTTATGCACATAATATGCGTAATGGAACAATGTTTTGTGACTTATTAAAATACAAGGAGCGTAAATTTTACGAGTCCCATAAAATCATTGAATTTGATACCCTCAAAGACATTTGTAAGTATGAGATATTTGCAGTCTTTCATACGAAGGTTGGCGAAACAAATGAGTTTAAGTATTATAATTTCATAAATGCTGACACGGATGCAGATTTTGATAAATTCATAGCTCAATGTATAAAGCAAAGCATGTATAAAACAGATATTATTCCTGTAAAGGGAGATAAAATACTGACTCTATCCACCTGCTCATATAATACGGACAATGAGAGATTTGTCGTATTTGCACGAAAAATAACCGTTTGACGAAAATTGTCAGACGGTTTTTTAATGTCGACAAAAGCTGTTATTTTTCATCAAAGGTTTATAAGGAACGTTTGGAGTAATATATAATCAGAAGCTTGCGGGATAGTTTTATATCCTCAATATATTTAGGCCGTGCATAACGGCAGAATGGAGAATGAAATGGAAATATCGGTAATTCCAAAACAAAGAATGGTTCTGGTGCGTCCTGTGGGAGAGATAGACCACCATACCTCAGGTGAAATTAAACGTGTGACAGAGAAGGAGATACGTCGTTCGGGTGCAATAAATATTGCCTTTGATTTCGGACGAGTGTCTTTTATGGATTCCTCAGGTATAGGTATGATTATAGGCAGGTATAAAACTGTAACGGCTCTTGGTGGTTCTGTTATTATATACGATGCAACGGAGCAGATAAAACGTATTATTGAAATGTCAGGACTTTTACCGCTTGTTATTTTAAGTGATACACTACAAAAGGGAATAAATGAAAAAAACAGATTGAAAGGTGTAAAAATATGAATAATCTAAATACAATGACCTTAAAAATACCGTCAAAATCCGAAAACGAACGGTTTGCAAGGACGGTTTGTGCCGCATTCGTACTAGAACTTGATCCAACACTTGAGGAGATATCTGAGATTAAAACTGCAATTTCTGAGGCAGTGACAAATGCAATCATACACGGCTATGACTGCGATGAGGGCGAAATAATAATTAAGGGCGAAATTAAGGAAAGAACTGTTACATATATAATTTCAGATAATGGTTGCGGAATACCCGATATAGAGAAAGCACGAAAACCGCTATATACAGGAAAACCTGACAGCGAGCGTTCGGGTATGGGATTTTCGATAATGGAAGCGTTTATGGACGAGCTTTCGGTGGAAAGTGAAATCGGAAAGGGAACACAGATAACTATGAAAAAAAGGCTGAGTGATAATGCAGGATAATGCAGAACTTTTAGAAAGATTTTGTAATGGTGACGAACAGGCGATGCCAAAGCTTGTTAAAAATAATATGGGACTTGTCTACAGCGTTGTCTCAAAGTTTGAAAATCGTATGTACGACAAAGAGGATCTTGTTCAGATAGGATCAATGGGACTTGTAAAAGCAATAAGGAAATTTGACACATCCTTCGGAGTACAGTTTTCAACCTATGCCATTCCTATGATTATTGGTGAAATCAAACGGTTTCTCCGCGATGATGGCACAATAAAGGTAAGCAGAAGTATAAAAGAAACGGCAATGAAGGGCAGACGCTGTATGGAAATTCTTGAAAAAAGGCTTGGCAGAACGCCGACAGTTAATGAAATTTCCGCAGAATGTGGGATTTTACCCGAACAGCTGATAGAGGCATTTGAAGCATCTGCACCGCCTCAATCCCTTCAGGAACAAGTCCTTGACGGCGAGGACGGGCTATGTCTTATGGGACTTATAGCAGGAGAGGATAACGAGAACGAAATAGTAGACAGACTGTTTGTACGGCAAATGCTGGGACAGCTTAATGAGCGTGAGCGTAAAATTATTATAATGCGTTATTTCAGAGGAAAAACTCAAAGCGAAGTTTCAAAGGAGGTTGGGGTTTCCCAGGTGCAGATTTCAAGGTTGGAAAAGAAGGCACTTCAAAAGATGCGTGATTTTGCAGTTGATGATTGCTGTGTATGCAAAAAAATGACTGAGTAGAATTC
>CAKSGP010000121.1 GCA_934454745.1 uncultured Clostridia bacterium | reverse complement strand
TAAAAAAAGTCATTTAAATCTAAATATATTATGGTATAATAAAATAGTTGTATTGTAATGAAATTTCTAATTTTGAAAGGAAATACAGATATATATGGAAATGTGTGTAAAATGCGGAACAAGACCCGCAGTAATGTATATAACAAAAATTGAGAATGGTAAAACCTCAATGGAGGGCTATTGTCTTGCCTGTGCAAAGGAGCTTGGACTTGCACCTGTTGATCAAATGTTTGAAAAGTTTGGCATCGGTGCAGATGAAATAGAAACCATCAACGAGCAGATGAATGATATGATTGAGAGTATGGGTGGACCTGAAGCACTTCAGGAGGCAGAGGAAAATATGCTTATGAGTATGGGCATTGATGCAGACGAGGATTCTGAGGGTGGTGCGGCAACTGCTCCCCTGTCGGATTTTATGAGTAATATTTTTGGCGGTGCATCAGGTGGGAAGAAAAGCGACAGCACAAAAAAGGATGACAAAAAATCACGTAAATCCAACAACAAAAAGAGTATGCTTGACACCTACGGCACGGATCTTACAGCTCGTGCTGCACTTGGCAAGGTTGACCGTGTTGTAAACCGAAATGATGAAATTGAACGTGTGATACAAATCCTGAACCGCCGTTCAAAAAATAACCCTATACTTCTTGGTGAACCGGGCGTAGGTAAAACAGCCGTTGCCGAGGGACTTGCTATGCGTATTTTTGAACGCAGTGTTCCTCCTAAGCTTTTTGATGTACGATTATACTTAATCGACTTTGCCGCACTCGTTGCCGGAACACAGTTCCGAGGTCAGTTTGAGTCAAGACTGAAATCACTATTAAAAGAAGCAGAGGAACGCGGAAACGTTGTTCTTGTGATTGATGAGATTCATAATATTGTTGCCGCAGGCGATGCAGAGGGTGCAATGAGTGCGGCAAATATCTTAAAGCCTGCACTTGCACGGGGCGAAATCCAGATTATAGGTGCTACAACTATTAACGAATACAGAAAGCATATAGAAAAAGACACTGCACTTGAAAGAAGATTTCAGCCTGTAATGATTGATGAGCCCTCAATCGGGGAAAGTATTGAGATATTACACGGCATAAAAGATTATTACGAAAACTACCACAAGGTAAAGATTTCTGACGAAATCATAGAACAGGCGGTCAGAATGTCTGAACGATATATCACCGACCGTTTTCTCCCTGATAAAGCCATAGACGTAATAGACGAGGCAGGATCACGTGTTAATCTGAAAAACAAAGCACTATATGAGCTTACATTGATAAACGAGCGTCTTGGAATAATTGATTCCGAGCTTGAAGCTATCAATAATTCGAGTGAGGAAAATCCCGACTATGAAAGGATTGCAAATCTCCGTTCAGAACGGCTACGCCTCGAATCAGACAAAGCAAACTGTGAAGCATCAGTACAAAATGCAGAAATCTCCTTTGATGATATAGCCGCAGTCATAGAGGGCTGGACAAAAATACCTGTGCATAGACTTACAGAGGACGAAACAGAAAAGCTCCTTAACCTTGAGGAGCGAATACATGAGCGAGTTATCGGTCAGGACGAGGCAGTATCTGCCGTTGCACGTGCAATTCGGAGAGGCCGTGCCGATATTACAACAAAGAAACGCCCTGTTTCCTTTATATTCGCAGGGCCTACGGGCGTAGGTAAAACTGAGCTTGTAAAAACTATCGCTGAGGTAATGTTTAACAGCGAAGAAGCACTTGTGCGTATTGATATGTCAGAGTATATGGAAAAACACGCAGTGTCAAAGCTTATCGGCTCACCCCCCGGATATGTAGGATATGATGATGCAGGCCAGCTTACCGAGAAAATACGCAGAAAGCCATATTCAGTTATCCTTCTTGATGAGATAGAAAAGGCTCACCCTGACGTATTTAATGTGTTCCTGCAAATTCTTGATGACGGACGTATAGCAGACAGTCACGGAAAGATAGTTAACTTTGAAAATACAATTATCATTATGACAACAAACTCCGGTACAGAATTTTCGTCAAATAAAACAGGCTTTGCCCGTGATACAGAAGTTACAATGAGGGATAATGTGGATAAGAGTCTTAAAGAGTTTTTCCGTCCTGAATTCTTAAATAGAATTGACGAAACTGTTGTCTTTAAGCCACTTACAAAGCCTGAACTACGCAAGATTATAGACCTTCTCCTAAAGGATATTGCACAGAAGCTCAGCGAAAAGAATGCCACACTTACTGTAACGGATAATGCCAAGGATTTGATTTTGGAAATCGGTTATGACGTTAAGTTTGGTGCAAGACCTCTAAAACGTGCAATACGCTCACTCCTTGAGGATAAGCTTGCAAAGCTTGCACTTACAGGAGAAATCAAAGAAAATACACAGATTACAGCTGATAGAAACGGAAACGAAATAGTTATCAGCATTAACTGATAAAGGAATATTTATTATGAATATTATAGTTGTAGGATGCGGGAATGTCGGCAAAAAAATTGTAGAAATGCTCTGTCTTGAAAACGAGCATAATATAACCATTGTCGACACTCGCCAATCAGCCATCAATGTACTCGTTAATCAATATGATATTATGGGTGTAACAGGCAGCGGAACAAATGTTGACACATTAATCGAAGCAGGAGTTGAAGACGCAGATATTCTCATTGCCGTTACAGCATCGGACGAAATCAATCTGCTCACCTGTCTCATTGCAAGGAAGTCCGGTCATTGCCGTACAATTGCACGTGTGAGAAACCCTGAATATGAAAAAGAGATATCGCTTTTCAAAGAGGATCCCGGTCTTGCAATGATAATAAACCCGGAGCTTGCGGCGGCGGCGGTTATAGCTCGAAGCCTGCGTTTTCCTGCGGCAATAAGCATTGATACCTTTGCAAAGGGCAGAGTGGAAATCTTAAAATTCCGAATACCGGAGGGGTCACCCCTTAATGGTATATGTGTCTCTGATATAGTATCAAAGCTTAACTGCGATGTGCTTGTCTGCGGTGTTGAACGGGATGAGGACGCGTTTATTCCTAATGGCGATTTCCTTTTACAGCAGGGCGACTATATAAGCGTACTTGTTCCTCTTAAAACAGAAATAAAGTTCTTTAAAAAGTCTGGTATTAAGCTAAATAAGATAAATGACACCCTGATTGTGGGCGGCGGTGAAACAGCTGTATATCTTTCAAAACTACTTGCAGAATCAGGTATTGCAGTTAAGATACTTGAAAAAAGCAAAACACGATGTGATGAGCTGTGCGAACTACTTCCGAAAGCTACAATAATCAATGCTGACGGCACAAATAACCGCCAGCTTTTAGAGTCAGGGATTGAATACGCATCCTCCTTTGTTTCCTTAACCAATATTGATGAGGAGAATATTTTGCTTTCAATGTTTGCAAAAACAGTAACAAACGGCAAGCTTATAACGAAAATAAACCGAATTGCTTACGATAATGTTATAAGCGGACTTCATTTAGGAACTACAATCTGTCCGAAAAATATAACAGCAGAATTTATTGTCCAATATGTTCGTGCAAAAAAGAATTCTTTGGGTAGTAACATAGAAACAATGCACAAAATTATAAACGGCAAAGCAGAAGCGATTGAGTTCAGAATAAAAGATAACTCACCTGTTGCCAGTATTCCCATATGTGATCTTAATATAAAGAACAATATACTCATTGCGTGCATAAACAGAAATGGACAAATAATTATGCCCCGGGGTAATGATGATATGAAATCAGGCGACACCGTTATCATTGTAACCACCAATGCCGGATTAAAAGATATCAGCGATATTCTTGATTAAGGGAGCAACCAGATGAATTATAGAGTAATTTTCCGAACACTCGGCGCAGTACTTAATATAGAATCAGCCTGTATGCTTTTGCCTATGATATGTGCCTTATGCTATAAAGATGCAGACAGTCTTGTGATTTTTCTTATATGTACAATGCTTTGTCTTATCCCCGGAATTATACTTTCACATATTAAGCCAAAGCATAAGACAATGTATGCAAAGGAAGGATTTATAACTGTTGCACTTACTTGGATTTTTATAAGTATTATGGGTGCTCTGCCATTTGTTTTATCAGGCTGTATTCCAAGCTTCATAGATGCTCTGTTTGAAACCGTATCAGGATTTACAACAACGGGTGCATCAATTCTTACGGATATTGAAGCACTCCCTAAACCGTATCTTTTCTGGCGTAGCTTTACACATTGGATAGGCGGTATGGGAGTTCTTGTGTTCCTTGTTGCACTTCTCCACTTATCAGGCGGGAGTAATATGCATCTTATCCGTGCAGAAAGCCCCGGTCCCTCTGTAAGCAAGCTTGTACCTAAGGTACGTCAAACAGCTAAAATTCTGTATTTGATTTATATAGGTATGACGGTTATACAAACCATACTTATGCTATTAGGTGGAACATCACTGTTTGATTCGCTTATACTTGCCTTTGGTACGGCAGGTACAGGCGGATTTGCAGCCCGAAACACAAGCATGACTGACTATTCGCCATATATACAGACAGTTATTACTGTATTTATGATATTATTCGGAATAAACTTCTCACTGTACTACCTTGCACTTACATGCAAATTCCGTACAATATTTAAATCTGACGAGGTTAAGGCGTATATCCTCATAATAGTAGCGGCAGCACTTATTATAAGTATAAATTGCCGTAGCTACTTTCCTGATTTTACGACTTCCCTCCGTCACGGATTTTTCCAGACGGCATCAATTATAACGACTACCGGCTTTACAACTACTGATTTTAATTTATGGCCGGCACTATCTAAAACGATACTTGTAATACTTATGTTTATAGGTGCCTGTGCAGGAAGTACAGGCGGCGGTATAAAGGTTTCAAGAATTCTTATACTGCTAAAGGCAGTTAAACACGAAGTAAGGTTGTCTGCTCATCCCAATATTACAAACAAGATTACACTTAACGGAAAAACAGTTGATAGCGAAACTGTCCGTGCCGTATGTGTGTATACCGTAGTATTCTTTATTCTGTTTGCAGGCTCACTTCTTGTAATAAGCCTTGATAACTTTGATTTTACAACAAATTTTACATCAGTAGCAACAACAATGAAT
>CAKSGP010000120.1 GCA_934454745.1 uncultured Clostridia bacterium | reverse complement strand
GTCACGATATATCAATCCTTTCTTTCCTTGTGTATTTTCCTTTGTTGTGAATTAAAAATTATGTACTGTTGTTATCTTACTCCGAATAGCAATTCACCGTATGTTGGGAATGGCCAGAAGTCTTGTGCTGTTATCACCTCTGCTTCGTCACAAGATGCTCTTAGCTCACCCATCTTTGAAAGAACATTATCACGAATCATATAGCCTTCGTCTATAACGCTCTCGCAGTCTGCAAGCTTAATAAGAGCTTCAGAGAGTGCCTTTGAGCTTTCATAAATCTGGCTTGAAAGTTCTGAAAGCTTAGTCACAACCTCTGTTTCATATGTGCATACAGCAGTGGAAATAAGAGTTTTCTTAGTATTTGCCGCTGCTGCAAGATGAGCTGCATAATTCTCAATGGCAGGAAGTATTTCCTTGTTTACCATTTCAACCATTGTATTTGCTTCAATAACAACGGTCTTGCAATAGTTTTCAAGTGTGATTTCACATCTTGACTTAAGCTCTGCATCTGAGAATACCTTATGTGCTGTTAACATATCCACATTCTTTTTATCAAGAAGATGGGGGATAGCATCAGGTGTTGTGCGATAGTTAACAAGACCTCTCTTTTCGGTAGCTTCCTTAATCCACTCATCATCATAACCGTTACCGTTAAAGATAATACGCTTATGATCCTTAATTGTCTTTCTTATCATTTCGTGAAGTGTAGTTTCAAAATCGTCTGCTGCCTCAAGTCTGTCTGCGTAAATCTTTAAGCTTTCAGCGACTGCCGCATTTAGCATAATGTTTGCACAAGCGATGCTGTTTGACGAGCCAAGCATACGGAACTCGAACTTGTTACCTGTAAATGCGAAAGGTGATGTTCTGTTTCTGTCTGTTGTGTCACGGTTAAATTTGGGAAGAACATCAACGCCTAACTTCATCTGTGTCTTTTCTGCACCCTCATAGGGAGTATCTGTTTCAATAGCTGTTAAAACTGCGTTTAGTTCGTCACCAAGGAACATTGAAACAACTGCCGGGGGAGCCTCGTTTGCTCCTAATCTGTGGTCATTACCCGCTGTTGCAACACTGATTCTTAATAGATCCTGATAATCGTCAACTGCTTTAATTACGGCACATAGGAATAACAAGAACTGTGCGTTTTCATAAGGTGTTTCACCCGGTGATAGGAGATTTACTCCTGTATCTGTTGCCATTGACCAGTTGTTGTGCTTTCCGCTTCCGTTTACACCTGCAAAAGGCTTTTCGTGAAGTAGGCAAACAAGTCCATGTCGTGTTGCAACCTTCTGCATAATCTCCATTGTAAGCTGGTTATGGTCAGTTGCAATGTTTGTTGTTGTATAAATCGGTGCAAGCTCGTGCTGAGCAGGTGCAACCTCGTTATGCTGAGTCTTAGCAAGAATACCAAGCTTCCATAGCTCCTCGTTAAGCTCTGTCATATATGCCTCAACCCGAGGCTTAATAACACCGAAATAGTGGTCATCCATTTCCTGACCCTTAGGTGGTTTTGAACCGAAAAGTGTTCTGCCTGTATAAATAAGGTCCTTACGCTTTTCAAACAGTTCTTTGGGAACAAGGAAATATTCCTGCTCCGGACCTACTGATGTATGTACATATTTTGCCTCTGTTCCGAAAAGCTTTAAAATTCTTAGTGCCTGTTTATTAAGTGCCTCCATTGAACGAAGAAGGGGCGTTTTCTTATCAAGAGCCTCGCCGCCGTATGAGCAAAAAGCTGTAGGAATACATAATGTCTTACCCTTGATGAATGCGTATGATGTAGGATCCCACGCTGTGTATCCTCTTGCCTCAAATGTTGCACGAAGTCCGCCTGAGGGGAATGAAGATGCGTCCGGCTCACCCTTTACAAGCTCTTTACCCGAGAAATCCATAATGACTCTGCCGTCAGGTGACGGTGAGATGAAGCTATCGTGTTTTTCTGCGGTTATACCTGTCAGTGGCTGGAACCAGTGTGTATAATGTGTTGCCCCATTTTCAACTGCCCATTCCTTCATTGCTTCTGCTACGGCATTTGCGACGGAAATATCCAGCTTTGCACCTTCATCAATGGTTTTCTTAAGTGAAGTATAAACCTTTGATGAAAGTCTTGATTTCATAACTCTGTCGTCAAAAACCAAGCTGCCGAAATAGTCTGATACTGTTTTCATATTGAAACATCTCCTTCAATTTTATAATAAGAAAAGGCATCTTTAATATAAATTAATTAAAGACGCCTTTGCCTTATATTCTATTTATTGTTTTCGCCAACTATGAATATATTTCAATCCATACTGCCGTTAACATACTTAATTAATAAATTGTAAAATTATACAATACCCTGTGCGTTCATTGCCTTTGCTACTTTTCTGAAGCCTGCAATGTTAGCACCTGCAACATAGTTGCCCTCAACATTATATAGCTTTGCAGCCTCGTCAAGGTTGTGGAAAATATTAACCATAATACCCTGAAGCTTCTGGTCAACCTCCTCGAATGTCCAGGAAAGTCTTTCGCTGTTCTGTGACATTTCAAGTGCGCTTGTTGCAACACCGCCTGCGTTTGCAGCCTTGCCTGGCAGGAACAGAACTCCGCTATCCTGCAAGTACTTTGTTGCCTCTGCTGTTGTAGGCATATTAGCACCCTCTGCAACAGCGATTACGCCATTTGCAACGAGCATCTTTGCATCCTCAACATCAAGCTCATTCTGAGTTGCACAAGGAAGTGCGATGTCAGCCTTAACGCTCCATACGCCCTTACCCTCATGATACTCTGAGTTAGGTCTGTAATTCTTATATTCTGTAAGTCTTTGACGCTTAACTTCCTTAATTTCCTTAAGTGCATCAACGTCAATACCGTCGGGATCATATACCCAACCTGTGGAGTCTGAACAAGTAACAACCTTTGCGCCAAGCTGATGTGCCTTCTCTATTGCATAGATTGCAACGTTACCTGCGCCTGATACAACAGCTGTCTTTCCTGCGATGTCTAAGCCGTTGCACTTTAGCATCTCTTCTGTAATATATAGAAGTCCGTAGCCTGTTGCCTCTGTTCTTGCAAGTGAACCGCCGTAAGTTAAACCCTTACCTGTAAGAACACCTTCGTAAATGTTCTTAATTCTCTTGTACTGACCGTACATATAACCGATTTCACGTGCACCAGTTCCGATATCACCTGCAGGAACGTCAGTGTCAGCACCGATGTGTCTGCAAAGTTCTGTCATAAAGCTCTGGCAGAATGCCATAATCTCACGGTCTGATTTACCCTTAGGATCAAAATCACTGCCGCCCTTACCGCCGCCGATAGGAAGTCCTGTAAGTGAGTTTTTGAAAATCTGCTCAAAGCCCAAAAACTTAATAATACCTATATTAACAGATGGGTGAAGTCTTATACCGCCCTTATAAGGACCGATTGCACTGTTAAACTGAACACGGTAACCTGTATTTACCTGTACATTACCCTTATCATCAACCCACGGAACTCTGAACTTAATCTGTCTTTCCGGGTTAACAATTCTTTCAAGCAAAGCATCTTTTCTATACTGTTCCTCGTGCTTATCAACAACGGGTCTTATAGAGTCAAGAACTTCTTTTACTGCCTGATGGAATTCCTTTTCCTCAGGGTTCTGTTTTACTACCTGTTCCATTACGTCATCAACATATGACATAATATTCGCCTCCTAACTTTTCATTCAAATAAACGAAAAGCAAAGGGCCTCAAAGATAAACCTAAGACTCCTTTGCCTTACGTTGCACATTATACTCCCAAATTTTTCATTTGTCAATCCCTTTTTTAAAATTTTTTTAAATTTTTTATTCTTTTTTTCCTGTTTTCCAATAAAATCGTATAATAAAGCCATGTATTTGAGCCTCTGTTTCTGCTTTTTGACAAATTTTTTATTTGCCCTTGACAAAACGTTTTTAGGGGTGTATAATGTAGCGAGATGAGCAAGGGCGTTCATTCATTCGAGAGTTTCTCGAGTGAATGACGCCTTTTTATTTTATATGTTGATATGAAAGGACGAGGAAGTATGAATTTAGAAGGCAAGGTACGAATTCCTTCCGGCTGTGCTATTGCAGCAGTTATATCAAAAAAGGGGAACACTATGACAGGCGAATCAATAGTTAATTCTATGAAGCCTATGCACGACCGCAGTAACGGTCTTGGCGGCGGCTTTGCTGCCTACGGTATCTATCCCGAATACAAGGATTTTTATGCTTTTCACTTTTTCTTTAATGACAGAGATACCCGTAAAAGCACAGAGCAGTTTTTAAAAGAGAGATTTGAAATTGTAAAATCCGAAATACTGCCTACAAGGAAAATTCCGCAGATTACAGACGAGCCGATTATATGGCGGTATTTTGTTGCGCCCTTGCAGTCGGTTTTAAAGAATATGCAGCTTGACGAGGACGAGTTTGTGGCACGTACGGTTATGCAAATCAATACAGAGGGAAAAGGAGCTTATATTTTCTCAAGCGGAAAGAATATGGGTGCATTTAAAGCAGTAGGCTTCCCTGAGGATGTAGGCGTTTTCTATAAGTTAGACGAATACGAGGGATATTCCTGGACTGCCCACGGCAGATACCCTACAAACACTCCCGGCTGGTGGGGCGGTGCTCATCCCTTTACACTTCTTGATTACTCAATTGTACATAACGGAGAAATTTCATCATATGATGCTAACCGCAGATTTATTGAAATGTTCGGCTATAAATGTAATCTGCAAACAGACACAGAGGTTATTACATATATAATGGACTATCTCATTCGCAAGCAAGGTCTGACCATAGAAGAGGCGGCAAGTGTTATTGCCGCACCGTTCTGGAGCACAATTGAAAACAAAATCGATATTGTTGATAAGGAAAAGCATAAATATTTAAGAACTCTTTTTCCAAGCCTTTTGATAACAGGACCGTTTTCAATTGTATTCGGTTATAACGGCGGTCTTATGGCGTTAAACGACAGACTTAAGCTCCGCAGTATGGTTGTGGGTGAAAAGGACGATAAGGTGTTTATTGCAAGTGAAGAGGCGGCTATACGTGTTATGGAGCCGAATGTGGAAAACATATGGGCACCTACGGGCGGAGAGCCTGTTATAGTAACCTTAGAGGAGGACTGTAAGCAATGAGTGTAGAAT
>CAKSGP010000119.1 GCA_934454745.1 uncultured Clostridia bacterium | reverse complement strand
ATCGCTGTTCTGTTTACTATCAAGTTAAAAGTAATTACTGCGAGAATTACAATTATGCTTATTATAACTGCATATACCGCCCATAAAAATAGATTATCGGCAGAGATACTGATTATATTGCTCAACACATATATTAGTCCTACGCTAAAACCAATATAAAGAGCTATGTCTTTAATAAATAATTTCAGTTTTCGATGAAGAATATTTTTCGACAGATACCAAGCCATATATGCAGTTCTCGCTGCCATTGCAATAGCAGTTCCAAGGGCAACGCCAATTAGACCGTAGCAGTTTACCACTATAATTGAGATACTCACATTGAGGATAACTTCAATGTATGCACCAACTTTTGTTTGCCTGTAATGTCCGGCGGCATTTATTATACTGTTGTACGGTATTCTTACGCAATAAAACCACTGAGCCGCAATCATCACATATGCAAATGCAGGGCGGATATAGTTGACATCCGTAATTCCTTTTGTATAAATACTTACAAAAGGAATTATCAAAACCGCTTCTGCAATACAAACAAATGTGGCAGCCGCAGCATTTACTATCTGATATAACTCAAACGACGACAACAGTGTATCCTTTTCGTCTTTTGCAATAAGATTTCCGAGTGCTGCCGAAATACTTTCCGAAACACTTAAAAAAAAGTTTTCTATGGCATAGATAATAGCAATATACACAGAATATACCGATACTTCTTTTGTTCCGCTGAATATTGAAAGCAATACAATATCTGTATTCACATGAATAAAGAAAGCAAGATGATGTATCACTCCGTCACTCTTTCGTGGTAAAACTCTGTTCTTGTCATATACAGTCTTGCTTATGTTGTAATGTTTACCTACATAAGCCCGAAATACAACAGGATTTATCAAAAATACCAAGGCACTGATTAGTTTAACAGTATGTATTCCGGCACCTAATTTAATTGCTACAACACATACTACTGCATTTAATACAAGTGTGATGCTTTGTATGCCTTGTATTATTCGTATTTTTTGGTCTGCACGAAGTAACAATCGGTGTGCAAGGGCAAAATAGTAAGAAAAATAATAGTTTACACCGAGTATTATAACCATCGAGCATACATACCAAAAATCAAAATCTGTTTTAATTACTGCTTTTGCACCGACAGCAAGTAACACTACCAGTCCGACATATGCAAAAGAAATTTTATTGAAAAACTTTTTTGCATTATTAAAAATATCGGATACAGCCTCACAGTCACTGTCCGCAAGTGGTTTATAAAACGAAGCTGTTATAAGACCGCCTATTCCGAATTCCATAATCATTGTATATGTCAGCAGTTGGCTTATCGATTGCAGCATACCGTTCACATCTGAGCCAAAGTAGAGAAGTATATACCTTGGAAGAATAAGTGAACATATGGCAGCAGTTAATTGGTATAAGACAGCTACCGCAATATTGGCCTGTGTTTGTTTTCTTATACCGGCTTCACTGTTATTATGTTTACGCAGTAGGTCTTTCATTTCTTTTTTCCTTTAATAATAAAATTTTTTCTTTAAAATAAAACTGCAAATATAATAAATATATCCATTTGATGCGTAAAAGAAATATTTTATATTTTACTTGCTTGCTTATGTTTTCATACCGTATAGTTTTTAAAACCTCCTGAAATCTCGGCTGTGATATATATTCCTTTAGGTTTTTTACTTTCTCACGCAAAGTTTTATTTTTATTATAAAGCAGCTCGTTTCGTATACTGAATATCAGCTGCAGTGCTGCATAACAATTTATCTGCGATCTTCCGTCAAAATTTCTTTTTTCAAATTCCGTGTCAAATACCGATATTAAAATAGGCAGCTTTCTTAGAAGTCTTTTGTCATATTTCTGTGAAATTGATGCACCTGTTTGCCTGTATATATAAAAGAATTTATCGTATGTTATATATACACTTTTAGCGTCAAGCATACACGGATAAGTGCAAATGCCGTCCTCTCCGAAATATATTTCGTCCGTTATGTCCATTATCGCATTCTCAAGTATTGACCTGCGTATTACTTTGTTGCAAAGGCTGGGGTGGATACCCGGCATATTTTTCATTGGTGAAAAAAGCATATTGGGATATATATCCCGTTTTAATTTTTCTTTATTATAAAAGCCTTCCTCAAAATCTAAATATAAAGGAATTCTTGAATTTTCGGTTTTAATTATAATATTACAAATAGCAATATCCGCATCATATTTTAACAGCTTATCCATCAAAAAATCATACATTTGAGGCTCAATATAATCATCACTGTCTATATAAGAAACATATGCTCCGCGCGCCTCTTTAAGCCCTGCTTTTCGTGTATGAGTCGGACCGCCATGTTCTTTATGAATAACTTTGATAAAGTCGTATTTTGCGGCATATTCATTACATATCCTGCCGATTCCGTCTGTTGAAGCATCATCAACCAAAATGATTTCATAATCCTTGAATGTTTGATTTATAATGCTGTCTACACATTCTTTTATATATTTTTCGGTATTATATACCGGAATTATCACACTTAATTTGGGAGTCATATTCTTATCACCTTTGTTTCGCTATTGTGGTGTGCTTTCAGAATTTCTGTATTTTATTACTTTTGCCGGAACACCGCCGACTATGGCATAATCCGGTACTGTTCCTGTGACAACCGCACCTGCGCCTATAACAGAGCCTCTGCCGATTTTTGCCCCCGGAAGTATTGTTACTCTTGAACCTATCCACACATCATCGGAGATAATAACGGGTTTATATTCATCAAAGCCTTGCTCGCACATGGGTTTATCCAACTGATCAAATCTATGGTTGCGTGTGTATATAAAGCAGGCTTCTCCCATCATCACATTTTCCCCAATTTCAGTAAAACACCCGACTATTGAGTCTTTTCCTATTCCGGAATTATTACCGATTTTTATATTTGCAGCGAAATCCGCACCTTTTTCAATGTTTATATTGCTGCCGCATTGTTCAAGAATCAGTTTGGCACAAAAGCTGCGAAATCTTTTTGAAAAACCACCTATAATTTTTGTATATGAGGTAGGGAAATGTTTTGCTAATACGTCATATATAATTTGTCCCGTGATTTTAAATATTTTAATCGGCATAATATCATCTCCGTTTCTTTCTCCCCAAAAGTCGGTACAAGCGGCAGCGGTAAGGTGCTGCCGCCCGTCCGTTCTAAGGTTCAATCATATTTGTGCGCATAAATATGATTACTGATAGTCGTCAAGCACATTTCTTTGATTTCTAAGTTCAATATCCACATATCCCTCATCATCGTATGCACTCGTTGCTCTCAGCATTGTTTCGTAATACCACTCGCTCCTGTCAAGATCGGTAAAACCATAGGTTTCAGCGGTAATTTCAGTACCATCGGCTGTTACAAGTTTAGCGTCCTCTCTGCCGATAATTTTATTGTAGATTGTGCAGAACTCTGCTCTTGTAATCAGATTCCAAACGTTTAAGTTACCGTTTTCGTCGCCCTGAATATATCCTGCGTTGTAAAGGATTGCAGCATAGTCATCGAAGCTTAAGTCGGTTTTATCAGTGAAGTCGAGTCCGAGACATATAATCTTAAAGGTTTCACCTCGTGTTACGGCAGCATAAGGATATACACTATCACCTTGAGCAAAAGCTCCTTTGTAATTCATATACTCTATACCGCTTCTGAACCATTCACCTTCAATATCGCTGAAAGCAGGTTCATTGGCCTCGTTGTAAACGAATCCGCCGAGCTTATCATTTTGCTTAACAAGACGATGTACCATTGCGGATACTTCGCTTCTTCGCAAGTTGCTTTCTGCGGCCATTGTGTCGTCATTGTATCCGTATATATACGCAAAATTGCTGGTATATTCATAAGCCTCTCCCGGAGTGTCGGTTTCAGGATCTTTATATCCCGGCTCACCCGGAAGCGGAATTTCAATCGGCAAACTTGTTTCCTTTTCTACAACAACACCGTCAACATGCCAACAATCAGTAGGTTCAAATTTGAAAACGTACCAACGCATTTCATAATTGTCTGTTGTAAACTTATCCCAATTAACAACCTTGCCATTACTTGAAAGAATCTGTCCGCCTTCCGGCTCATAGATACCTTTGATTTCAGCAAGAATATATGCGTCATCCGGCTTATCGACAACCTCTTTTATGACATCATCAGAGGAAACAACGCCTTTTTGATAAACAACAGAATAGCTTGTATCTCTGTTGCCTTTTTCAAGACTGGAGTTGTAAAGAACGGGAGTAAAGTACTTGGTTTCCCGCGAGGATACCTTACCGTCTTCATCCATTTGAGCGCCAAATCTCTGAACGTAAAAGTTAGTTAAAATGTTGGTTGTTTTTTTGCTTGAAGCAGCTGACACAGATACTGTGCATACAAACAGCATAGCAATACTCAAGAATAGAACCGATAATTTTTTCATGTTATCACTTCCTTTCGATGTCTGGCTTGAATGATTTTTCATATTCTGAAGCATTTAACTCACCTCGCTTTCTGTGTATTGTATTTATACAAACCGTCCTTTACACGGTTGTATACAAAGGTTAGTAATTTCTGATAAAGATATATCTTGTATCAGAAACCGGTGTTATGCCACCCGTTTAGGGCGTTTTTTTGCTGCCTCACAATTTATGTTATTTCAATTTAAGTATTTTGATGTTCACAATATACTTTAAGACTTATATCTGAAGGACAGCACTATTTATATGTGTATCGGTATGAACGATGATTACCTTTTTGCTAATAAGCATATCATTCAGTCCCGTATTGTTTTCTAATTCAATAATTATTTTAATATCAAGCTTTTTAATAATTTGCAAAAATTTATCAGTATCATGTTATCTTCAATTGTTTTAAGTTAAAATATGCATAGACGGCAGCGACAAAGTGCTGCCGCCTACACAATCTAAAGTTTAATCACATTTATGCGCATAAATATGACTACTGATAATCGTCAAGCACATTTCTGTGATTTCGAAGTTCGATATCTACATACCCCTCATCATCATATGCACTCGTTGCTCTCAGCATGGTTTCGTAATACCACTTGCTCTCGTCAAGATCGGTAAAACCGTAGGTTTCAGCGGTAATTTCAGTACCATCGGCTGTTACAAGTTTAGCGTCCTCTCTGCCTATAATCTTATTGTAGATTGTGCAGAACTCTGCTCTTGTA
>CAKSGP010000118.1 GCA_934454745.1 uncultured Clostridia bacterium | reverse complement strand
TGGATACAGTGCTAACAAACCGTTCTATCAAATAGATGGCACCGTGTATTTTTCGCCTTTATCAGATGGTTTCAGAACATATCTGGAAATGATGAATAAATGGTATACTGAAGGATTGATCGATCCGGATTTTATGTCTATGAATTCAAATTCTGCAGAGTTCACGACATATACAGATCCGATGACCGGTTCCATGGTAGCTCCCACCTCGTTGGCTTCCGTTTTGAAAGCTCTTATTGGTGATGAATCTGTTGAATATGTGGCAGTTCCTAATCCCGTTGTGAAGAAGGTGATAAGATTCATGTCTATCCTTATAACGGAACTGTTTTTGCAGGTTATCAGATTAGTACGCAGTGTGAAAATTTAGATGTTGCTTTGCAATGGGTTGATATGCAGTACATTGATGATGTTGCATTTGTCAGTAACTGGGGTCCCGATGAAAGCAATTATATTATAGAGGAAGACGGTACAGTGCACTTTGGAGATAATATCTTTAAAAATCCGGAAGGCTTTGCTGCGCTGGACATGATTTATTCTATTGCACCGAGTCCCAATGTTGTGTACACAATGCGCGATCGCGAAGATGATCCGTTTTTGAATGAAGCGGCAGCTATGTATGATGATGCCTGTGATAACGAATATTATATTAGTGATTCTCTTACACTTAATGAAGAAGAACTCGAAGTATACAACTCTGTTATGACTGAAGTAATGACCTACGTACAAGAAATGCAGGTGAAATTTATCCTCGGAATCGAATCATTTGATAATTACGATAGTTTTATTCAAAAAATCAAAGATATGGGTGTGGATCAGGCAATAAATGCTTACCAAACTGCTTATGATCGATATAACGCCCGGTAATTTTCTTAATAGCTGCCTGTTTGAGATTTTGAACAGGCAGCTATGACTAAGGAGATTTGATATGAAGAAATTGCTACAAAATTATCGGCAGCATAAAATGATATATTGGATGACGCTGCCGGTCATTCTATATTTTCTGGTATTCCATTACGTTCCGATGTTTGGAATTCTGATGGCCTTTCAAAATTATAAACCTGCTCTGGGACTTTTGAAAAGTGAATGGGTTGGATTTCAACATTTTATCAACTTTTTCCAGAGTGATAATTTCTTTCGAGTAATAAAAAATACTCTGGTATTAAGTATTTATGACTTAATTTTTGCATTTCCTGCTCCTATTATTTTGGCGTTACTGTTAAATGAAGTACACAATAAACCCTTTAAGAAAACAGTGCAAACGATCAGTTATCTGCCTTATTTTCTTTCTATGGTTGTCATTTGCGGAATCATCCGTGACTTTACAGCGTCAAATGGACCAATCACGGCATTTGTAACGGCAGTAACAGGTAAAACCGGAAATCTGCTTAGTATGCCGGAAATGTTTCGTCCCATATTTATAACGACCAATATCTGGCAGATGGTAGGATATAATAGTATTATTTACCTTGCTGCATTGTCTCAAATTGACGATACACAGTATGAGGCGGCTGTGATTGATGGTGCTGGATATTGGAAGCAGTGTCTTCATGTAACACTTCCGGGAATTGCACCAACTATAATTATTATGTTGATCCTTAAGGTAGGTCAGCTGATGTCTGTCAATTTTGAAAAAGTACTGCTACTGTATAATCAAGCTACATACGAAACCTCAGACGTTATTTCTACATATGTGTATCGTCAGGGTATTATCAATTATAACTACGGTTATAGTACAGCTGTCGGTCTTTTCAATTCTGTCATTGGATTTATCCTGATTGTTACCACAAATACAATCAGCAAAAAAGTGACAGAAACAAGCCTGTTCTGAGTGGAGGTGAGTCATATGAAAGCAATCCATTCGCCTATGCGAATAGCGTTTTTGATTTTTGATTATTTGATTCTGGTTATGATAGGATTTATATGCTTAGCGCCAATGTGGCACACCCTTTGTGCTTCGTTTTCATCACCGCAAGCCTTGGCTGCAAGTAAAGGAATGCTTCTTTTGCCCAAAGGCGAATTTACTCTAAAAGGGTATAAGATCGTATTTTCAAATATGTCCATATGGAAGAGTTATCTTAATACGCTGTTATATGTAGTTGGTGGAACTGCCTTGGGAATTATTATGACAGCTTTGGGGGCTTATACACTTTCTCGGAAATACTTTCTTCCCGCGGGAACATTGATGCTATTTATCTCTTTTACAATGCTGTTTAACGGAGGGCTGATTCCGAATTACATTCTTATACAGAAACTCGGTCTTTTAAACAATCGTCTCGCTTTGATTCTGCCGACAGCGATAAGTGTTTTTAACCTTGTTATTTTGCGGACATCCTTCCAAGGAATTCCTGATTCTCTCGAAGAATCAGCGAAACTAGATGGAGCTAATGATATGCAGATATTCGTGCGTATTGTTTTGCCACTTTCAAAAGCGTCTCTCGCTGTTATCATTCTGTTTATTGCAGTTATGCATTGGAACTCCTGGTTTAGTGCTTCGCTGTATTTGACGAGCCGTTCCAAATATCCTCTTCAAATTATATTGAGGGAAATATTGGTAGATGGAAACACAAATATTACCTCTGCCGGAGCAGATGCTTCTATCAGCATCTATAAAACATTGATCAAATACTGCACGGTTATAGTAGCAACGCTTCCGATTCTGGCTATTTATCCATTTATACAGAAGTATTTCACAAAAGGTGTTATGATCGGCGCCATAAAAGGATAAGGAGGAATACACATGGCATTTGTAGAATTGCTTACTTTTGCGAAAGCTACCTGCTCAGAAGAGAAGATTTATTTAATTGTTCCCGACAAAACAGATGACGAAATTCCAGTGCTTTACCTGTTGCATGGTGGCAGCGGTAGTTGTGATGACTGGATATTGAACTCTGGAATCGCAAGGTATGCGGAAGAATAGGGAATTGCAGTAATCATGCCTTCCGCAGGTCCCAGTCGTTGGCTGAAAATGGCCGTGGGTCCAAATTATGAGGAATATATCATTCAAGAACTTCCTGAAATTGTACGGAGATTTTTCCCCAGAATTACATCTGATCCAAAACATACATATATCGGCGGCTTATCCATGGGCGGTGGAGGAGCTATGGAACTGGCAATCATGTATCCGGAGAAGTTTGCTGCTGCCTGTATTCTTTCAACGAGTTCGGTGATTCCGTTTGAGCATCTTCGGGTATCTGATTGGACTCCTCCTGGACCAGGTGGAGACGGCTCACTGTCCCTGTCTCAGATTCACTTTGGTGTGGATGATCCCGATGAACTGAAAGGAACTCGGTATGATATTATTTATCAATCACTTGAAAACATAAAAGAGGGTAAGCCTCTTCCAAGAATTTTTCATGCAGCAGGTATGCAGGATCATGGCTTTGAAGTTACTTTAGCAATCCGCAAGCATTTTATGTCACTGGAAGATAATCCTTATCGTTACGAATGCTATATTGAAAATGCGACGCATTGCTGGGAGTTTTGGGATAAATGGATTCAGATATTTTTGGATTCTATTGTATAAGGAGGGAAACGTATGTCACTCATGCATGTACATTTTTTCTCAAAAATGTTAAGTCGAAAAACTGAGGTTTCTGTAATGATTCCTGATCATGCTCAAATGAGAGGAGATAAGTGGCCGGTAATGTGGCTGCTGCACGGCGCTATGGGCGGCCACAGTGATTGGGATCGTAACACAATGATTGAACTATACGCTGAAAAGTATGGATTTGCTGTGGTGATGGCGAGTGCCACCAACAGCTTTTATGCTAATATTCCTACGGGTCGTTATTTCGATTTTCTTACAGAAGAACTTCCTACGATGTTATCAAGAATGCTTCCCATTTCTTCTAAACGTGAGGATAATCTTGTAGCTGGTTTTTCTATGGGCGGTCATGGCGCTTATAAGCTTGGGCTGACCAGACCTGATAAATATGCAGGCATAATTGTTTTCTCTGCCGGCAATTTTATTGAAACGTCAGAAATGCCGGAGGATTCTCCGTTTGGTCAGATTCATCAGTATGTGTTCGGTACAACACACATTAATAGTTTGTTTAATACTGAGCATGATGTGAAGTATCTTGCAAAGAAAGCAGTGGAAAATGGCAGCATTTTGCCAAAATTGTTTGTGTGCTGCGGAACAGAGGATGGAGGATTCCCTATAGTCAAATCCACTTTTGGTTATATGAAAGATTTGGGATTCGATGCAGAGTGGCATGAGGAATCAGGAGCTCATGACTGGTTCTTTATTAATAAAATGCTGCCATTGGCAACCGAGTGGGGATATGATGTACTGAATAAGAAAGGGTAACACGGTATATGAAACAGGAAAAGATCTGGAATAAATCTTACATCACTTTATTTCTGATAAATCTGATTGTAAGCACCAGTTTCTATATGATTTCTACCGCCCTATCCAAACACCTTGTACATCTTGGGATGACAGTGACAATGGCAGGTTCTGTAATCGGTTCTATGTCATTCGCTTCGATGCTTACCCGGCCAGTAACTGGTTGGGTAAGCGATCATCTCGACAGAAAAATTCTGCTGTCGTTATCATTGGCAGTGAATTTTTTATGTGTAGTAGGATATGGCGTGTGTACGAACGCAATGTTATATATTGTGTTACGAATTTTTCATGGAATAGCTTTTGGCATGGTAACAACTGTCACAATGGTTTTGATATCTGGCTGTATCCCTATCGGCAGGATGGGAGAAGGCATGGGATATTTCGGTTTGGCGCAAACCATGGCGGTAGCCATAGGTCCTAGTATCTCTCTTGCCTTGTATGAGAGAGTAGGAAGTCGCAATATGTTTTTTGCTTCTGCAGGTTGTATAGCGGTTGCTTTTGTTGGGGCTATGTTGATGGACACAAAAACGAAAGCAGCAGGTGATAGATCTGAAAATTCAAAAGAAATTTTTACATTCAGGTTACAAGATTTTGTGGCAAAGGAAGCAATCATTTTTGCAGTGATAACGATTGCCATTTCATCGATTAATGGAATTGAAAATGGATATATCGTTTTATATGCGGAGCAGTTTGAAATTTCTAATGTGGGATGGTATTTTACGATAAGTGCATTTACACTTTTCTTTTCGAGAGCGGTATGCAGTCGTTTACCCGATCATATTGGTTTTACCAAAACGCTTTGTTTAGGCCTTGGCAGTATTATTTTTGCTTTGCTGATACTTAGTTTAGCACCGGTTGGTCACTTTACCGGGGCTTTGACAGCAGGATCAATACTGAAAGCTTTAGGAGTCGGTACGTTACAACC
>CAKSGP010000117.1 GCA_934454745.1 uncultured Clostridia bacterium | reverse complement strand
GGTCTGAATCAGTATCAAGAACCTCACCTACACGCTTAAATGATGTAATTGCTCTTGATGAGTTTATAATCATCATAGAAACCATCATAAGTGAACTTAATATCTGTGTTATGTACTGAATAATTGCGTTTAGCGAGCCTATTTCAAGACCGCCTGCGGCTACAAGTGATCCCCCTCGCCATAGTGTAACAAGAGTTGTGATATTCATACACAAGGTCATTACAGGCATTGTGCATACCATTACCTTTAATGCTTTGAGTGTAGCATCGCAAAGCTCACCGTTTGCTTCGGCAAACTTGTCCTTTTCAAAATCACGCCGTACAAAGGATTTTATAACGCGTACGTTTGTAATGCTTTCCTGAGTTTTTGAGTTAAGATTATCAATTCCCTTTTGCATACGGGAAAATCTCGGCATTGCCATACGCATAATGAAAAATATAGCAAAAGCAAGAACGGGGAGCATAATTGCAAGAACAGAAGCAAGGCTCTTGTTTATGGAAAATGCCATTATGATACCGCCTATAAGCATACCGGGTGAGCGTACCGCCATAATGAGTCCCATTCTTGTTATGTTCATTATCTGGGTTATGTCGTTTGTGAGACGTGTTATAAGTGAGCCTGTGGAAAAGCTGTCAATATTTTTAAATGAAAACGCCTGTATTTTATCAAACACTGATTTGCGCAGGTCCGAACTGAAGTTCACCGCCGCCTTAATTGAAAAATAATGGCCGCTTATTCCGCCTGTTATCATAATCAGGATACAGCCAAGCATAAAAAGAGCCTGTCTTATAATATAGCCTTGTCCCATGGCACCATTTGCGCCGTTGTCTATCATACCACCCACAAGTTTAGGCAGAACAATCTCGCCTCCAACCTCTGTCAGCATAAGTATAGGGCCTAAAATAAAATAAAGTTTGTATGGCTTAATATACTTAAAGTATTTCCGCACACTATCATTTCCTCTCTCAGGTTATATGCTTTTTAACAAATTTTTCTATGCGTCTTAATGCTTCCTTTATCTTATCTATTGAATAGGCATAAGAGCATCTTATAAACCCTTCGCCGCTTTCGCCGAAAGCATTTCCTGGAACAACTGCAACCTTTTCCTCCTCAAGGAGCCTATTACAAAATTCCTCGCTTGTCATACCTGTTCTTTTAATACAGGGGAATACGTAAAATGCACCGTAAGGCTCAAAACAGGAAAGCCCCATATTTCTAAAACCGTCAACTATTACACGGCGGCGCTTGTTGTATTCATCACGCATTTTTTTGACCTCATCATCACAGCTGCGTAATGCCTCAATTGCCGCATACTGGCTTGTGGTTGGTGAGGACATTATGCCGTATTGATGCACCTTTGTCATAAGCTTTATTATTCGCTCAGGCCCCATTGCGTAGCCAAGCCGCCAGCCTGTCATAGCAAATGCCTTTGAAAATCCGTTCACAACAACAGTTCTTTCGTACATACCATCAATTTTTGAGAAGGGTATATGGGGTTCGTCGCTGTATAAAAGCTCTGCATATATTTCATCCGAAAGAACGAGAATATCAGTTCCCTTTAAAACCTCCGCAATAGCCTCAAGATCGGCTTTTCTCATAATTCCGCCTGTGGGGTTGTTGGGATATGGCAAAATCAAAAGCTTTGTTTTATCTGTTATTTTTTCTTTTAGCTGTTGCGGTGTAAGACGGAAATCGTCCTCCTCCTTCGTTTCGATTATAACGGGAACTCCTCCTGCCATAACCGTAAGAGGCTTATAGCATACAAAGCATGGCTCGGGGATAAGTACTTCATCACCCGGGCATACAACGCTTCGTATTAATGCGTCTATTGCTTCCGAACCGCCTACGGTTACAAGAACTTGTGTCATCGGATTGTATTTTACTCCGTATTTGCGGTCTGTATAGGTGCAAATTTCCTCACATAATTCTGAAAGACCGCGGTTGGCAGTGTAGTATGTCTGTCCTGATTCAAGGCTGAATATGCCTGCTTCGCGAATTGGCCAGGGGGTTACGAAATCCGGCTCGCCAACACCTAGGGATATAGCGTCCTCCATCATATTTGCAACGTCAAAAAATTTACGTATTCCCGACGGCGGCAGACTATCTACCGTGCTGTTTACTAATTTATCTAAATTCATATTGTTATTACCTGTCTTGCGTCCTTTCCGCCTTCCTTAAATATTACGCCCTCTTCCTTGTACTTTTTAAGAACAAAGTGAGTGGCAGTGGAAATAACCGACTCCATTGGTGCGAGCTTCTGTGCGACAAAAAGAGCAACCTCTTTCATAGTTCTTCCTTCTATAACAACAGAAAGGTCATAAGCTCCCGACATAAGATAAAGCGAGCTTACCTGCGGATATTTGTATATTCTTTCTGCAATCTTGTCAAAGCCCTCGCCTCTTTGGGGCGTTACACGCAAATCAATTAGTGCTGTTACAACATCACGATCGGTTTTATCCCAGTTTACAATGGTTTTATAACCGACAATTATATGATTTTTTTCAAGCTCCGCAATCTTTTCGGCAACTTCTGCCTCAGGCATACCTATCTCCGCTGATATTTTTGCAACATCAAGCTTGCCCTGTTCTTTATCCAAGATTTTTATAATGCTGTCCATTAAAAACCATTCCTTTCTATAAAAAACGTTATTTTTGTGTTAAAACAGGATACAAAATCCCTTTCTCAATATACAACTTATATTATACTACAATTCGCAGAAAAAAGCTATACTTTTAGACGAAAAATTTATAGAAAATTTCAAAAACATTCGCATACAAAACAAAAAGGAATTTCCCGCACTTGAAAATCCCTCTTGTTTTGTTTTTCTTTGTGAATTTATACCATTTCTGCAACAAGCATATTCATATCATACAAACCAGCAGGTTTGTTTTTCATAAACTTGGCAGCCTTAATTGCGCCAACTGCAAATACTTCCTTACTTGCGGCGTGGTGAGAAAGCTCAATAACCTCATCGTTGCCGGCAAATATTATTTCGTGATCACCCACTATTGTACCGCCTCTTACTGCACTTATGCCGATTTCCGTAGCCTTACGCTTACGGCGTACATTGTGACGATCAAAGACATATTCAGCAGGATAGGAAAGAGTTTCATCTATTGCATCTGCAATAGCTAATGCCGTACCGCTTGGTGCGTCTATCTTTTTGTTATGGTGTCTTTCTACAATTTCTATGTCAAAGTTGCCCTCTAAAAGCTTTGCCGCCTGCTTTGCAAGTGAAATAAGCAGGTTTATTCCAAGGCTCATATTTGCCGAGAAAAATACGGGTATTTCTTTTGCAACCCCTGTAAATAATGCTTTTTGCTCTGCGGAAAAGCCTGTTGTTGCCAAAATCACGGGGGTTTTGGTTCTCTTACAATAGCTTAGCAAGCTCTCAAGACAAGCAGGGTGTGAAAAATCAATCACAACATCTGCTTCGCCTGAAAATTCCTCTATTGAAGCTACAACAGGATAGGGGTTGTTAATTTCCGTGTTTATATCAACACCGCAGACAATCTCAGCCTCCTCGTCCTCTGCTACAAGACGTGAGATAACCTGACCCATTTTCCCGTTACAGCCGTTCATAATTATTCTTGTCATAATGTATAGTTTCCTTTATTTAATCGCTTATATAAGTCCGTGATTTTTCATTGACGCTTTAAGCTTTGCCAATGTATCCTCAGCCATATCAACTAAGGGCAGACGGAGATTTCCCGCATTTTTACCCATAAGATTTAATGCTGTCTTTACAGGTATGGGGTTAACCTCGATGAATAAAGCGTTTATAAGGTCCAAAAGCTCAAGTTGAAGCTTTGTTGCCTTGTTTGTATCACCGTCAAAGTATGACTGGCACATTTGGTGTGTTTCCTCAGGCATAACGTTTGCAAGAACTGAAATCACGCCTTTTCCGCCAAGTGACATTACAGGAACTATCATATCGTCATTACCTGAATAGATATAAAGCTCGGGAACATCTGCGGCTATCTGTGCTGTATAGCTGATGTTTCCGCTTGCTTCCTTGATTGCTACAATGTTGTCTATCTTTGCAAGCTCTTTAAGTACAGGAACTGAAATATTAACGCCTGTTCTTGATGGTACGTTATAAAGGATAATCGGGATATTTACTGCATTTGCAATTGCTGTAAAATGTGCAATAAGTCCCTTTTGCGTAGTCTTATTATAATAGGGTGTTACTTGCAAAAGTCCGTCTGCGCCTAATTTTTCGGCTTTCTGTGAAAGCTCGATTGCGTGACGTGTTTCATTTGAACCTGTACCTGCTATAACAGGGATTCTGCCGTTTGCTTTCTTAACTGTATATTCGATTGCCGCAAGATGCTCTTCATCGGGCATTGTTGATGCTTCACCGGTAGTTCCGCATATTATTATTGCATCTGTACCCTTAGCAATATGCCATTCTATCAATTCGCCAAGCACATCATAATTAGTCTTTTCTCCGTCAAAGGGTGTTACGATTGCAACGCCCGAACCGGTAAAGGGTAATGTTTTTGCCATATTTATTGCCTCCTTTGATTTATATTTTAAATACAATTCCAATCAGGACATTAGTCCATCCAACCCTTAGCAGTCAAAAGCTCAGCTAAAAGTACAGCACCGCCTAGAGTGTTGTGGCTCATAGATACCATTTTGTAATCGTACTGTGTTGATTTGCGTAAACGTCCGCAGGATATTGCCATACCGCCGTCTATTTCACGTGCTGTTTTTATCTGAGGCATTGAAGGCTCCTCTGCCTCTGTGTAAACGTACAAGAACTGCTTTGGTGCGTGAGGAAGCTCAAGCTCCTGGGGAACACCCTTGTAGTTTTTCCACATATCCTCGATTTCCTCTACTGACGGCTTATCAACTCCGTCCTTGAATGAGAAGAAAATTGCTGCTGTATGTCCGTTTGAAACAGGTACACGATACGTCTGGCACTCGATTGCAAGCTCTGTTGAGGGAACAATCTTGCCATCCTTTATATTTCCGAGAATCTTGTTAGGCTCTACCTCTGACTTCATTTCCTCGCCGCCAATATAAGGAATAAGATTATCTACCATTTCCGGCCAGGTTTCAAAAGTCTTGCCTGCACCTGAAATTGCCTGATAAGTTGTTACAAGTGCGTGGTCAATCGGATATTTCTGATTTATTACAGCCATTGCCGGTAAATATGACTGCAATGAACAGTTTGATTTAACTGCAATAAAGCCTCTCTTTGTGCCGAGTCTTTCACGCTGTGACGGGATAATATCAAGATGCTCAGGGTTTATCTCAGGAATAATCATAGGCACATCGGGAGTATGG
>CAKSGP010000116.1 GCA_934454745.1 uncultured Clostridia bacterium | reverse complement strand
GGAAGGGAAAGGCTATTATAAATTTTGAATAAAGTATGGCTTGGGTTTCTATTGTACCATACGTATCGCTATACGCTGCGAAATAACCCATAATTTACTTTAAAAGCCCTGATATATAAGCAAATTTCAGCTTATATATCAGGGCTTAATTTATATCCGTATATTCTTTATACTATGTTATAATGTCCTGCAAAGAATGTAGCCTTTAAAGGCCGTCCTGATTGTCTGCCATTTAATGAAATATCAAAGATAATATTCATTTTTGGTAAAGAAATCTCCTCTGCAGTAAATGTAATTGAAAATTCTGTTTTGGTCAAATATGTACTGTTCATAGGACCTGACAGATAATTTCCGCCTTCAATTGTAATTCCGCTGTCAGTATAAATTCTTACATCAGCCCACTGTCCGGGAATGGTAAACTTGTTGTTGTCCCACAGTAATAGCTTGATTGTTTTGGTTTCACCCTTTTGTATAAATGGTTCACCGTTGTAATCAATCATTGCGCCAAGGGTACCAAGGTCGTATCTTACACAGTAGGGTGACATTGAAACAAGGTCACGAAGTGGAATTCTCTGGCTTTTTTTGTGAGCTGATATGTGAGGCATATAGTCATAATCCTCGGGATTTTCGAGGCGTTCGGCGGTTGTTACGCTTACACCTTCGGATTCTATGCTGTAGTATCTCGATTCAATAAATCGCGGGATTGCCTTAATAACTCTATTGGAGAGCTCCTCAACAGATTTTGGAATAGGAATCGTTGATGCCAAATCAATACAGCAGGTGTTTATTACACCGTTTAGCGGAGCAAGCCACTTTTCGGGCAATGCCTTGTTGCCTTTTATTATACCGAAAATTGCACCCAATGTTGCAGCGGTACAGTCGGTATCTTCTCCGCAGTTTACTGCAATACAAAGGCTCTTTTCAAAATCTCCTTCGCCGTAAAGCCAGCCTATTACTATTATTCCTATGGCATTTGGAGTTTCCAGTCCGGGCTTTCCGTTTGGAAGTCCGTCTGTCAAATCATTTGGATTGACACAATTAAGACCAAATGTACTCGGATATTCCTTAAACAGATTTTCTCTCGCTTTGAGGTAATCAACTCCGCTTTTATATGAAGCAATTGCATTTTTAACCGCACCTGCTGTAAGTGAATCCTCTGGTATATACGAAAGACCTATATCAATAAGCTCGTACGTATCATCTGTTACAAATGCCGCACTTTGTACAGCGGCACAAAAAACAGTTGCATAAACGCCTTCATCGGCATGGTCAACAATAGAGTCCTCGTATGCGTAGCGTACTGCAATTTCGGGATGTCCAGGGGCAAGGCAAGCCCAAAGCTCTGTACGGATAAACGAACCATTACTGTCTTTGTAGGGATTGCTTACTGTGCCTGAAAGCGGCGGAGCCATTCCTGCACGAAGATTTCTTTTGCCTGCACCATATTCATCCCAGTTGGGGACAATATATGACATCCAGTAGTCAGCAAGGATATGGGCATCAACCTTTGAACCGTACTGTTCAACAGCGTTTAGCCATACAAGCTGTAGGTCAAGGTCGTCGTTAGCCGGAGGATTTCCGTCTATATCCTGAGTATAAAATGTTACATCGTGAACTGTCCTTTCGCATTCTTCAAATGGTCCGCCAAGAACACCGCCAACGTTTTTTCCGTTCCAACAGCCAAGAATCTTGTCTTTCAAAATATCGTATGATAACGTTTTCATTAATCCATCTCCTTTTAATGTACTTTGTGTTTATTAAAAATATTATACTGAGCGTATTGTAACATTAAAAACATAATTTGTCAATACAATCTTCTAATTTCTTTTATTTTATTCGTAAAGATTAAAAACCAACAAAAATTGATATTAATTCAAAAATTAGAGATTTTAATCTATGCTTCGTGTCTTCTTGTACTGTCTGTTCCACTTAATTATCCCAGCAGTTTCTGCGCATATTCAGGAGTATAAAAAAAGGGGCATTACCCCATTTTTAAAAAATTTATATTGATTTGATTGTAAATATATGGTAAAATATTTTTAAATAATAATTTTTCGTTAAAGACTATGTGAGGTGACTAAAAATGTGGTTAGTATTTGCATTGTTATCCTCGATTTTTGCGGCATTTACGTCTATTCTCGCAAAAATCGGTATTGACGGTGTAAACTCAAACCTTGCCACTGCCATACGTACCATTGTGGTAGTGATTATGGCATGGGTGATGGTTTTTCTGACAAAATCCCAAGGCGGAATTATGGAAATCAGCAAAAAAAGCTGGCTGTTTTTGGTTTTATCGGGACTTGCGACAGGTGCTTCGTGGCTGTGTTATTATAAAGCACTCCAATTAGGCGACGCGTCAAAGGTTGTCCCGATTGACAAGCTAAGCGTGGTTATCACTCTCCTTTTAGCATTTGTATTCTTGCACGAAAGCTTTACATATAAGTCACTGATAGGCTGTCTCCTTATTACTGCAGGCACATTATTTATGATTTTATAGAGTTTTAAAGCGTAAAAAAAGGGGCAAAGCCCCTTTTTTTTATTAGCCCTCGTAAACTAAGTTCTTTTTTACCATTTCATCAACATTTGTTGCATCCCACCAAGCACCGTCAATATCAACTTTTTCGCTTACTGTCTTGCCCTCAAGAGCGAAGATAGCCTGCTCAACCGCCTGGTAGCCGATCTGGTATGAATCCTGAGCAACAGCACCTACAAGCTTCGGACCTGTTGTTTTCTTCATCCATTCAATCTGCTTAGAACCTGCATCGTAACCGCAGAACTTAATTGAATCGTACTTTGTTCCTGCTGCACCGATTGCATCATATACCTGCTTAACAACACCTTCGTTTGACATAAAGATTGCCTTTGCACCCTTTTCTGCAAGTGCCTCCAAAGCTGATTTATAAGCATTATCTGCATCGCCCGGCTTTATTTCGTGAGCAATTGTGTACTTGCCCTTTGTTGATGCGTCTGCATCTGCAAGCTCCTTGAACTTGTCGATAAATCCGCCTGCACGGTCGATACCTGTCTGTGTTTCGTCGTGCTGGATAACGCCTACAACATAGTTGCCGTCGCTTGATGCTATGTCCTCTTTAATAGCCTCATAGAAATGCTCTGCATCAACTGCAGCTGCAAGTCTATTGCTTGTAGCAACTGAAGCCACAATGGGGTTCTTGCCTGCAGCATCTAAAGCATCAAGGTCCTTCTGCCAGATACCGCTGTCAAACTGAACTACCGGAATGTTCTTGTCATTAGCCTGCTTTAGCATATCTACAAAGCCTTCGCCGATTGTAGCTACAACAAGTGCTGAAGCGTTATTGGATAATGCGGACTGAACCATTTCCATCTGGGAGGGAAGGTCCTTTGCTGACTCACTTGCAGGACCGCGGAATGTTATCTTATAACCGTATTTTTCGGCCGCGTCCTCTGCACCTGACTTAACCGACTGCCAGAAAGCGTGGGATTCGCCCTTAGCAACGACTGCGATTGTCTTTCCGGTTGAGCTTGTCTTTACGGCATCTCCGTCACCGCCTGAACAACCTGCAAATCCGACTGCCATTGATGCACAAATTGCACACGCCAACAATGCTTTTAGAGTTTTTTTCATTTTTATTACCTCTTTTCTTTAATATTTTTTATTTTAATCCAAAACCTCTTTTGGATTATAGACTTTTTATTTTGCTGCTTTACAAGCACTTATTTCCTTGCGTAGCTCCGCAATTCTCTTATTTGTTTCCTCGGCTGAAATTGCGGGATCGCACATTACCTCGTCAAGCTCGTCATTTAGCTGAGCCAGCTTTTGTTTTCTTTCAAGTTTTCTCTTTTCCTCATCTGTTAAGATTTTAACCTTGCTTGCGTTCTTGTTCTTGATAACGTCCATCAATACTGCAACAACAACGATTATACCTGTAAGAACGTATGTTACATAAGTAGAGTTAACGTTAAGATTGAACTTAGCAAGAACAAAGTTAAGACCGCTTCTGATAACAACGAGCATCAATGAACCTATAACAGAACCTGTAACAGATGCAATACCGCCTGCGGCACTTGTTCCGCCTATGTACACACCTGCGATAGCGTCAAGCTCCATTCCGTTACCGGTAGCTGATGCAACTGTTGCAAATGATGCTGCCCAGAATATAGCCGCAATACCTGCACCAAGACCGCTTAATGTGTATGCAATGATTTTATATTTATCAGTATTGATACCTGAAAGTCTTGTTGCCTCCTCGTTACTTCCTATTGCAAGGATATAACGACCGATTTTGTTCTTATACATAAGATACATACAAATAATCGCAAATGCTATTACCCACAATAGACCGATGGGGAAGCCGTTAGTATTTGAAAATACGGCGTTAAACCAAGTCCCGTTGGGGAAGAAAATATTGGGTATTGAAACTAAAATCGCACTCAAACCACGTGAGAACATCATAGTACCAAGTGTAGCAATAAATGCAGGGAGCTTAAGCTTCGCAATCAATATACCATTGATAAAGCCGAAGACTGTACCGATTAATATCATAACCGGGATAGTAGCCCAAAGTGGCATACCTACCATATAAAGCTTACCTGCGATAACTGCAGATGCGATACAAACCGTACCTAATGAAAGGTCAATTCCGCCTGTGGCAATAACAAAGGTTACACCGAGGGATAGAATTGCGTATGGTGCAAGTGACTGTGCCATACTTACTATATTGTATCTGTCAATGAAATTGGCATTTAAAAGCGAGAATATTGCTAGAAGCACAACAAGAGCTATAATAATAATTATATTCTGCTTTCCTTTTGTTGCCATATAATTTGAAGTATTAACTCCTAATCTTCGTATTTTTCTGGAAAAGCTAAGGCCTTTTTTCTTATCCACGTCTTATTCCTCCCTCATAGTAGCATATTTCATAATAGTTTCCTGAGTTGCATCCTTAATATCAAGCTCTTTTGCAACTCTTCCTTCGCACATTACAACAACTCTGTCGCTGAGCCTTTGAATTTCTGAAAGCTCAGAGGAAATCATTATAATTGACTTACCCTTATTTGCAAGATCCTCCATAAGCTCGTACATTTCGCTCTTTGCACCGATGTCGATACCGCGTGTTGGCTCATCGAATATAAAGATGTCCGAATCCTTAAGCAACCATCTTGCAACGATAACCTTCTGCTGATTTCCGCCTGAAAGATTTTTAACCAGCTGATCCATTGACGGAGTTTTTGTCCTAAGTTTTTTGTTTGTGATTTCCGCTGCTTTGTGTAACTTCTTTTCGCTTATCCAGCCTGCCTTAATGTAATTATCCATAGAGCTTATTGCGGAGTTTTCTGCAACTGATTTAATAAGAAGTAAGCCGTATTGTTTTCTGTCCTCTGACAAATAGCAAATTCCGTTCTCAACAGCCTGTTTTGGCGACTTTATAT
>CAKSGP010000115.1 GCA_934454745.1 uncultured Clostridia bacterium | reverse complement strand
TTTGCATATTATTATCTTATGAAATGCTGTAGCTTGTATTCGTCCGCCGCATTGCATATAATAAAGATAACAGATACTGCTACTGCTGTTGTCATATATTTTCGGGTCGCGTTAATGTATATTCGTTTCATAATTCCTCCGAAATCAGTATATACCTATCTTTTCCTTATGTATTTTAAAAGCTCGGACATATCGCAAAACTCAGTTTCAAGCGGATGCGAATTTTCCGTTGCCATTTCAAGCAAATCGCATATTCTTGAATCAACCGTGCTATGGTTAATCCCAAGATGTCTTGCAAGGATATAATCCATCGCAATAATAGTTGCAAGAGAGCTTTCAACACCGCCATAGTCGGAAAGCTCATCATAATCAGCAAGCTTTTTATAGAGGTCTGACACCTCACCTAAAATATCGGATTTAATCTCCTCAATAGCCTTCAGATTGTTTGCAATGTTCATGTAATCTCAAACTCTTTTCATTATTAAATGATGAAATTTCAGATACACCCCTACGATATTCTATCACACTGCAAACTGATTGTCAACTATTTTCGGATATACGCATAGCATCGGAATTTGATTCATAATCTGTAATGAGGTGTTGTTACTATGAATTTAATATGGAGTATTATGGTTATATCCTCTATTATAACCTCTATTGTTACAGGACGTGTAGACGAAACGGTCAATGCGGTTTTTGAAGGCGCATCAACTGCCGTATCAACGCTTATCTCCTTTGCAGGTGCTATGTGTTTCTGGACGGGTATAATGAAAATATCAGAAAAGAGCGGTGTATCTGATAAAATATGCCGTTTTATTTCCCCTGTTATTTCAAGACTTTTCCCCGGTGCATCAGATGCCGCACTGCGATACATTTTAATGAACGTAACTGCAAACATACTTGGTATGGGTAATGCGGCAACACCAATGGGTATGATGGCGGCACAAACGCTTGATGGCGAAAATCCCACACCCAAAAAGCCGTCTGCAAATATGTGTATGCTTGTAGTGCTTAATACTACCTCATTCCAGCTTATTCCAACAACCATAATTTCTCTGCGAGCCGCCGCAGGCTCCCCCGAGCCTACCTCAATAATCGCACCTATATGGCTTGCATCACTTTTTGCTGTAATTACAGGTGTCATAACAGTAAAGCTCTTTAGCCGATTTTATAGGGATACATAACTTCTTTAGGGCTGTAAAACAAGTCGAATAGTGCCGAGGGGATGCAAAAAAATAGTGCAGAACGTGCGAAAGCCTCCGCATAGCAAAGCCTTCTCGTAGTGTACGCTGTACTCAAGGGACGGTTTTCATTCGTAGTTTGACGGCATATAATAAAAAGAAATCTGCGAAAATGCAGATTTCCTTAAAAAACAACTGTTTTATCAGTTTTTCTAATCTATTTATATTAAAACACAGATAACTTTGCCGTCAAACGATCAATGCTGTTTTTTACATCCCTTTATTTTTCGTTTTCGGCCTCTGCTTTATGGAACGATGCACAATCAAACTCGTGTTCAGATTCAGGTAAGTCGAGTTCTATTCCTGTTCTGTTGCTGTAATCCTTTAGTGCCGCACGTATTGCCTGCTCAGCAAGAACTGAGCAATGCACTTTTACAGGGGGAAGACCGTCAAGCGCTTCCATAACAGCTTTGTTAGTAAGCTGTAATGCTTCCTCTATGCTTTTACCTTTAACAAGCTCCGTTGCCATTGAGCTTGTAGCAATAGCTGCACCGCAGCCAAAGGTTTTAAAACTTACGTCCTCAATTATTCCGTTTTCTATTCTCATATATATCTTCATTATATCTCCGCATACTGCGTTGCCTACCTCACCAACTGCATTAGCATTATCAAGTTTTCCAACGTTTCTGGGATTTTCAAAGTGATCCATAACCTTTTCGCTGTACATTTTATCTATCCTCCATATATTTTTTTGTAAATGAAGTCAACTTGCCATCCTCAAAAGCTTCAAACATAGGTGACATTGCTCTGAGTTTTTCTATGATTTTCGGCATTTCTTCAATTACATAATCAATTTCTTCTTCTGTTGTATCCTCGCTCACACTGAATCTTATTGAGCCGTGTGCAATTTCGTGAGGCACACCGATAGCCAGAAGTACGTGTGACGGATCAAGGGAGCCTGAAGCACAGGCACTTCCGCTTGATGCACATATACCTTTCATATTAAGACGCATAAGTATTGCTTCGCCCTCAACAAACTCATAAGAAAAGTTGACGTTATTGCACAAACGGCGCTCATCATCGGGTCCGTTAAGCTTTATATAATCTATACGCTCTTTTAAGCCTTTTATAAGTCTGTCACGCATAGCTTTCATATGCTCTATATTTTTATCAAGATTTGATACTGCCATATCAAGCGCCTTTGCAAGACCTGCTATACCTGCAAGATTTTCAGTTGCCGCACGTTTTCCTCTCTCTTGACCCCCACCATGTATAAGGTTATCAATTCTTGTACCATTTTTGATATACAGCATACCAACACCCTTAGGGCCGTGGAACTTATGTGCACTTATAGACAGCATATCAACACCCAAATCACAAACATCAATCTCCATATGACCGATTGCCTGAACGGCATCCGTATGGAATGCTACCTTGTGATTCTTTGCAACCTGTGCAATTTCCTTTATAGGCTCTATTGCTCCGATTTCGTTATTTGCAGTCATAACAGAAATCAGAATAGTTTCGTCTGTTATTGCCGCCTCAACTCTTTCGGGTGACACAATACCGTATTCATCAACATCAAGATAAGTAACCCTAAATCCATGTTTTTCGAGGAATTCACACGCCCCCAGTATTGCGTGATGTTCTATCTTTGTTGTTATAATGTGATTGCCCTTACGCTTATTAGCAAAGGCGTAGCCCTTGATTGCCCAGTTATCAGCCTCACAGCCTGATGCTGTAAAATACACTTCATTTGCATTTTTTGCACCGATGTTTTTTGCAACGCTTTCTCTGAGCTTAAGAAGCTCTGTTTCGGCTTTCTGTCCTACTTCATAAAAAACCGACGAGGCATTGCCCCATATATCTGTAAGATACGGCATCATAGCATCAATAACTTCAGGCTTGATACTTGTTGTTGCGTTATTGTCCAAATATACCGTTTTCATCTTATCATCCCTTTCCATGCGGAAATTTCTCAAAACCGCACCAATGCTATTTTACTCCAAATAACGCGTAATGTCAATACTTTTTTACCATATATTCCATATTTTTCATATATTGGACATCTCCTCGATAATTTGTAAAATTTATTGTTTATATTGCTTAAAACCCTTGATTTTTATACACAGATATGCTAAAATACATCATTAAAGAGGTGAGACAAATGCTTATAGATTTTCACGTTCATACATTCCCCGAAGCCATTGCAGAAAAGACGCTTAAATTTCTCTTGGGAAAGATGCGTGATACGTATAAGATTAATCAGAAAATTAACTACGGCGGTACTCCCCGACTCCTTTTAGAGAGTATGAAAAAGAACGGCGTTGACATAAGCGTTACTATGCCTATTGCAACAAAACCCTCTCAATACGAATCCATAAACAAGTTCGCACGCAGTATAACAAGCGATAAAATCATTTCATTCGGCACTATCCACCCTCAGGATACGGATATTGAACAGAAAGTTTTTGAGCTTAAGGAGCAAGGCTTTAAGGGAATTAAGCTACACCCTGATTATCAGGATACTAATGCTGATAGTGACGAATTCATAAAGCTTGTTAAATGTGCTACAGAAAAAGGTATGTATGTTACTATCCATGCAGGGCACGACATTGGAATTTACCCACCCTTTAAAAGCGATTTTGCACGTATTAAGAGAATGCTTAACAAGGTTGATGATTCATTTGTAATTCTTGCACATATGGGCGGATTTAATCAGTGGGACGATGTTGAGAAGTATATTATAAACTCCAAGGCATACTTTGATTTATCGGTAGTCAGCCGATTTATTGATATAAACCAATACAGACGTATAATTGAAAATCACGGAACAGATCGAATTCTATTTGGTTCGGATATGCCATGGGAATCACCTGTTGACACACTTCGTTTTCTGAAAAAATCGGGTGTTTCGGGCAATGACCTTGAACTTATAACCCATAAGAATGCAGAACGCATACTTGGTATATAAAAGGAGATATACAATAATGATAAAAAACAGTGCAATTGAAATTGCAAACGGCGTGAGCCGTAAAGCTGTGATAAAGTGTATGAATGAAAACAAAAAATCAAATAACGATATCCATTCATTTAAAATAATTCATAATGGAGAGGAAAAGGTGCGCATCGCCCCTGCCCCCTATTCATTTGATTACAAGCAACAGCTTTTTTCATTAAGTAAAAGTTTTACATCTACTGCAATAGGACTTTTATCAGATGATGGTGTTCTTAATATCAATGACAGAATTATAGATATTTTCCCTGATAAATGCCCTCAAAAAATTGGCAAAAATCTTGAAAAGATGACCATTTGCCACATTCTTTCAATGAATACAGGTCACAATGAATGTATTCTTATGGATATAAAAGACACCCCCGATCCCGTTTCAGCATTTATGAGTATAGAACCCGACTATGAGCCTGGCACTCATTTTGCATATAACAATGCGGCAACTTATATGCTGTCTGAAATAGTAAGCAAATATACAAATATGACATTGTACGATTTCCTTTCATACAGACTTTTTGAGCCCCTTGGTATAGAAAATGTTCATTGGCACACTTTTAATGACGGAAAATCCCAGGGAGCGACAGGACTTTACGCATCTTGTGATGATATTGCGAAGCTTGGTATGCTCTATCTCAATAAAGGCATTTACAACGGAAAAAGAATTCTATCTGAGTCCTGGGTTAATAACGCATCAAAGTTATGGTCTGATAACAGCAGTAACGGCACACCTGATTGGACTGCAGGCTATGGATTTCAGTTCTGGCTCAACTCAAGGGACGGATACCGTGCAGACGGTGCATTAGGTCAGCTTTGCCTTATTCTCCCATCAAAAAATATGATAATTGCCGTAGAAGCTGTGGCTAGCGATATGCAAAAAGAGATTGATTTATTTTTTGAGCTTGCAGATAATCTTTACGGCAGTGACAATACAAGTGATGATGAATTAGAATCATTCATCAACTCCTATAACAAGCCTTGCGAATACAAAAATGAAGGTATTGTCATTTTCGATAGCATGTATATGTGCAGCGAAAATATGTCAGATATTACACTCGTCAGATTTACGGATAAACCTGACCGAATAGACTTATACTTTAGTAACGGCAAAAAATGGCAGACTATGAGTTTTGGAAAAAGCAAATTCTGTGATAACAAGATAAATATAAAATGCTTTAAACCCACTATTTATATTTGTAGACACAATAATCAAGAAGATGCACATTTTGCTGCATATGCTGAAGCAAAGGGCGGTAAACTTATACTTCACGTCAATTTTCTTGATGCACCCCATACAGCAAACTACGTATGCTGTATCTCAGAGGATACATTCAGCATAAAAT
>CAKSGP010000114.1 GCA_934454745.1 uncultured Clostridia bacterium | reverse complement strand
ACAGGCGGTAGAGTTGAAAAGTTCAACAAGCGTTTCAACAGAGAAGGCAAATAAGTATATTTGTTACATTATTAATTTGAAATTTTCAGAAGAACCCATTCTTAGATACGCGATTCACCAACGCATTCTCAGAACAGGGCGATAGTTAAAACATAGGAGGTGACTTTGATGACAAAGGAACGTAAGCAGGAGATTATAAGAGAGTTCGCTACTCACGAGGGCGATACAGGTTCGCCGGAGGTACAGATTGCACTTCTTACAGAGAAGATAAATCACCTTAACAACGAGCATCTTAATATCCACAAGAAGGATCACCACTCAAGAAGAGGTCTTCTTATGATGGTTGGTCAGAGACGCAGACTTATGACTTACCTTAAGGGTCAGGATATCGAAAGATACAGAGCCTTAGTAGCAAAGCTTGGTCTTAGAAAATAATATTGTTATCATTCAGGCAGACAGATTTAGTTCTGTTTGCCTGTTTTGGTATATTAATCTCGGGATAATGTAACTTAGCAGATAAATAGAGAATCTAATCTTGGGTTTTGTATTTATATGCTAAGCATATCCCGAAAATTCTCATATTAAAGAAAGGATAAAGAGATATGTTTGAGAATTACAGAACATTTGAAACGACTTTTGCCGGCCGTCCCCTCGTAATCGAGACAGGAAAAATGGCACAGCTTACAAATGGTCACTGTGTAGTTCGCTACGGTGACACTGCTGTGATGACTAACGTTACAGCATCACGTACACCAAGAGAGGGTGTGGATTTCTTCCCACTGTCTGTTGATTTTGAGGAGAAGCTTTATGCAGTAGGTAAAATCCCCGGCGGATATACAAAGCGTGAGGGTAAACCCACAGAGGCTGCTGTTCTAACAAGCCGCATGATTGACCGTCCTATAAGACCGTTATTCCCGGCAGATTTGAGAAATGACGTATCAGTAGTTAATACTGTTCTTGCAAATGACCAGGACAATGACCCGGGTATTTGTGCTTTGATAGGTACATCAATTGCACTTTCAATTTCTGATGTTCCTTGGAACGGACCTATTGCAGGTGTATGGCTTGGTCTTAAAGAGGATGGCACATACCTTATAAACCCCACAGTTGAGGAACGCAAGGACTCAAAAATGCACGTTACAGTTGCAGGTACAAAAGAAAAAATCGTTATGATTGAAGCAGGTGCCGAGGAAGTAACTGAGGAGGTTATGCTTGAGGGACTTAAGTATGCTCACAGCGTAATCAAAGAAATGTGCGATTTCATAAGCTCCGTAAAGACAGAAATCGGCAAGCCGAAAATGGAATATGAGGCTCATGATATAAATCACGAAATATACGACAAAATCAAGGAAACAGAATATGCAAATATTCAGCACGCTCTTGATACTGATGATAAAAATATCCGTGACGAGAGAATCGGTGTTATTACAGACAGAATCATAGAAACAATGAGCGAGGAATATCCTGATATAGCAGTTGAGCTTGAGGAAATAATGTACAAGATGCAGAAGGAAATCGTTCGTGCTTGGCTATATGAGGGCAGACGTGTTGACGGCAGAGGTCTTGACGAAATCCGTCCCCTTGCATCAGAGGTTGACGTACTTCCCCGTGTTCATGGTTCAGGTATGTTTACAAGAGGTCAGACACAGGTTCTTACTATTGCAACTCTTGCACCTCTTTCAGAGGCACAGCGTCTTGACGGCCTTGGTCTTGAGGAAACAAAGAGATATATGCATCAGTATAATTTCCCCTCATATTCAGTTGGTGAAACTCGTCCCTCAAGGGGCCCCGGCAGACGTGAAATCGGTCACGGTGCTTTGGCTGAAAAATCACTCGTTCCCGTTCTTCCCTCAGAGGAGGAGTTCCCTTATGCAATCCGTTGCGTATCAGAGGTTCTTTCTTCAAATGGTTCTACATCACAGGGTTCAGTGTGCGGTTCAACTCTTGCACTTATGGCAGCAGGTGTTCCCATTAAGGCTCCGGTTGCAGGTATTTCCTGCGGTCTTATAACAACCGATGAAGGCTTCACTACAATGGTTGATATTCAGGGCCTTGAGGACTTCTACGGCGAAATGGACTTTAAGGTAGCTGGTACAAAGAAGGGTATAACATCAATTCAGGTTGATATAAAGAATGACGGTCTTCCTTATGAGGTTATTGAGGAAGCACTTCGCAAGACGAGAGATGCACGATATCATATTATAGATGACGTACTTCTTAAGGCTATTCCTGAAGTAAGACCTGAGCTTTCAGAGTATGCTCCAAAGGTTATGACTATTAAGATCGACCCCGATAAAATAAGAGAAGTTATCGGTCAGGGCGGTAAGGTTATTCAGGGTATAGTTGCAGATACAGGCGCTAAGATTGATATTGAAGAGGACGGCACAATTCACATTTTTGCTGAAACTCAGGAAAGCGGTAACGCTGCAAAGAAGGCAATCGAGGCAATCGTTGAGGAGCCTGAGCTTGGCAGAATTTATAAGGGTGTTGTTAAGACTATAACAACATTTGGTGCCTTTGTTGAAATCCTCCCGGGTAAGGACGGTCTTTGCCATATCTCAAAGCTTGATATGAACAGAGTTGAGAAGGTAGAGGACGTTTGTAAAGAGGGCGATACTATGATCGTTAAGGTTATGGAAATCGACGAGAAAACAGGCAAGATTTCACTTTCAAGAAAAGATGCAATGCTTGAGATTGAGGATTGCTCAAATAATCAGTGATCAAAAAGCATAGCAGTTTTATAACTGCTATGCTTTTTAACATAAATTAGTCAAGCTGTACAATAACTGTATTTGGGATATAATAAAAATTTGTTGGTTTGCAGTAAAAAAAGACTTGCAATATCTGCTGATATATGATATAATTACTTGGTATTACGGATAGTCCTCTGCCTGTGGTCGGCACGAATATCCCAGATTTTAAAGGAGGATTTAATCATGAACACAAAAGCAATTCTTGATTCAATCGCAAAAGACCAGATTAGAACTGACCTTCCCGAAATTAAGGTTGGTGACACTGTAAAGGTTTACCAGAAGATCGTGGAGGGTTCAAGAACAAGAACTCAGATGTTCGAGGGCACAATCATCAAAATCCAGGGCGGCGGTATCGGCAAGACTTTCACTGCAAGACGTGTTTCTTACGGTGTTGGTGTTGAAAAGACTTGGCCGGTTAACTCACCTAACGTTGAGAAAATTGAAATTGTCAGACACGGTAAAGTTCGCCGTGCTAAGCTATTCTATCTTCGTGACAGAGTTGGTAAGGCTGCAAAGGTTAAGGAAAAGATATAACTTAAGAGTTATTATGCTGTGGCAGTGCCATAAGGCACTGTCCGTAGCAGTTCCTTGTCATTCATATTTGATTAGTAAGGAGCATTTGATGCTCTTTTTTTATCCGGAAAGGTGGATTGGATTATGGCAAAACAGAAAAAAAGCATAGGCAGAGAGATTTTTGAGTGGGCGTATTCAATCGTTATTGCAGTTATAATTGCTTTTTTGATTAAAGCGTTTTTGTTTGATATTGTTAAGGTTGACGGACAGAGTATGTTCCCGACACTTCATCATAATGACAGGCTTATAGTTACAAAGCTTGGCTATGAACCGAAGCAGGGCGATATAATTATTCTCGATGCCAACTATAAAAACCGAGAGGAATATTTTGATGCAATTGCACAAACCGAGGGTAAAGAGGAGCTTTCAAGCTTTGAAAAATTTAAAGAAAGCTTTTCACTTACAGAATCCACTAAAAAAATATATTATGTAAAACGTATAATTGCTACAGAGGGTCAGACTGTTGACATTCTTGACGGAAAGGTTTATGTTGACGGCAAAGAGCTTGATGAGCCGTATTACGATGGCGAAACATATATAACAGATACAGCAGTTAAGTATCCCTTTACGGTTTCAGAGGATTGTGTATTCGTTATGGGTGATAACAGAGGTAATTCATCAGACAGCCGTTCATCAAGGCTTGGTGAGGTTAATGAAGATGCAGTAATCGGTAAAGCACAGCTTAGAGTGTATCCGTTTAACTCAATAGGAAAAACTAAATAATATCAGCGGAGCTATGCTCCGCTGATTGTATATAAGGAGGATATTAAATGCAAAATACATTACAATGGTATCCCGGACATATGGCGAAAACACGCCGTTTGATTGAGGATAACCTGAAAATGATTGATGTTGTTGTGGAAATTCTTGATGCGCGTATTCCGTTTTCGGGCAGAAATCCGAATTTTGATGATATTATAAAAAATAAGCCGAGATTACTTGTTATGAATAAAGCCGATTTGGCAGATTCAAAACGTACAGATATGTGGATTGAGTGGTATAAAAAGCAGGGAATACGTGTTATACCTATAAGCTGTACTACAGGACAGGGCATAAAAACGGTACTAAATGAGGCGAGAGAGCTTGTTAAAGACAAGATTGAACGTGATAGAGAGCGTGGACGAACAAGGACGCTGAAGCTAATGATGGTTGGAATTCCAAACGTGGGGAAATCAAGTCTGATTAACCGTTTGCTTGGCAAGGCAAGCACAAAAACCGGTGATAAACCGGGTGTTACAAGAGGAAAACAATGGCTCAAAATACGGGGAGATGCAGAGCTTTTGGACACCCCTGGCATTTTACCCCAGAAATTTGAGGATCAGGAGCTTGCAAAACGCCTTGCATATACAGGTGCTATAAAAGACGAGATTATTAATCGTGAGCTTTTGGCATATTCCTTATGCGAATATTTGCGTGATAATTATCCTAATGAGATTTGTGCGAGATACAAAATAAAAGAGGATATATCAGAGCTTGAGGGGTACGAGGTTCTTGAGCTTATAGGCCGCCGCAGGGGATTTGTAATATCAGGCGGAGAAGTGAATATGGTATTAGATGAGTTGCGTTCTGCTACAATCGGCAGAATTACACTTGAATTACCGGAGGATTAAATTGCATTGATATAAGAAGTAAATCATAGTTGCAAAATATATACTTTTATGATAAAATGAATATAAGAAGTTATATGGTGTAATTAATTTTAACCAAAGGAGGCGTATTTTATGAATAAGACATCGCTAGTTATTATGGCGGCAGGTATTGGCTCGAGATTTGGAGGCGGTATCAAACAGCTTGAACCGGTAGGTCCTAACGGCGAAATTATTATGGATTATTCAGTGCATGATGCTATAAAGGCTGGATTTAACAAGCTTGTGTTTATTATCCGAAAGGATATTGAGGATGATTTTCGTGAAGTAATCGGAGACAAAATGGAAAAGATATGCGACAGGCTCGGAGTTGAGATTGCATATGCTTTTCAGGCATCTGACGATATTCCTGAGGGCGAAACTGTGCCGATGGACAGAAAGAAACCCTGGGGTACAGGTCAGGCAGTTTTGGCGTGTCGTGATATTGTTAAAGAGCCTTTTGCTGTAATTAATGCTGATGATTATTACGGCAAGGAAGCTTTTGTTAAAATTTACGATTTCCTTACTAATTCTACTCCTGAAAAAGAGAATGACTTCTGTATGGCAGGATTTATTCTTAAAAATACTCTAAGTGACAATGGCGGAGTAACAC